>JANOKE010000872.1:0-2191 GCA_031419135.1 Gemmatimonadaceae bacterium | reverse complement strand
GTATGGCACGGTTTCAACGTGATCAATCCACGCATTGACCTCGAAGGTGAACTCCAGGCGTCCGGCGGCCACGAGCATCGCAATTTCCCAAATGCTGATAGACGATACGGCAATGGGTGCGTCGGCGGCAACAGCCACGTCGATCAGTTTTCGCGCCTTCGGGCCGACGCGTCTTTTATCGGAAACCCACCAGACGAGTGTGTGCGTGTCGAGAACGATCACGCACCGGCGTCCCAGTCACCGACGCCGACTGGTTCTGTGGGCGCGGTGTACTTAACCACGGATCCGCGCAGCACGTGCAGCGCCGATGCCGCGTGTTCGCGGTATGGCGTCAACTGCAGGACCGGCGCTCCGCGATCGGTGATGATGATCGCCTGCCCAGTGCGCTCGACCTGACGACATAGCTCAAGTGCCGTCGCCTTGAATCGCGATTTCGAAACGAAAAGTGTCATGTGCCCATGGTTGTATGACTATAGTCATACTAACGATATTCGAGAATACCGTCAAGGGTGAGGTGCGTGGCGTGGCGGGAACGTGAAAACGAAAGCGGCGACCAGTCTCGATTCGTGAAAAGCCCTCTCAATCAATCGGCACGTGCTTCTCATGCCCCAGTACGGTTTCCGCGCGCTTCGATCGGAACACCGGAAACAGCAACTGCGCATACCACTTCTCCGACCCATGACGACGGTCGTCCTTCAAACCGTATGCCGGCGGATACTGACGCGTGATGCGCGCCGTGCCAAACAGCACGTCCCACAAGAAGAGCAAGTTTCCGTAGTTGCCGATGTAGTGACCGATGCCGTCGTCCTGGGTGAGCGCATGGTGCGCAAAGTGCGTGGCGGGCGTGGAGATCGTGCGCTCCAATACCCACGCCAGTGGTCGCAACACCCGATAGCGATACAGGAAGCGGTCCCAGCGCACGGCGGAGTGCGCCCCGATAATGACCGTGAGCTTCACAATGCTGTAGCCAACGAACACCCAGCCAAACCCCAGGTAGAGCAGGGCGCCACTCAACCACAACCCCGGCATGAGCGCATAATAGAACGCATTGTTGCGATACACAACGCGCACACTCATGTACGCGGCCGAATGGTGCGCGCGGTGCAACGGCCACATGAACGACGTGTGCGACAGCCGATGCCACAGGTATTGCGTGAGGTCGTCGGCCACCAGCAACACCAGCACCATCTGCCACCACGACCAGTGCGCCCACGCGTCGCGCGCAGCGGGCATGAGCCATGCGCACAAGGCTTGTGCCGCCGCGAATACCAGCCCCGACACCACCGGAAACATCACGCCAACGGCCAGGTCCAATCGGTTGTCTTCGGCCGACGCCTCGGGCGCGAAAAACTTGCCGATGACCACCTCGGCTACGGCAAACAGCGCGAACACGGTGACCACGGAAAGCAGCTGAACAGATTGCAGTGTCATGGCTCGAATATCAGTAAGAGTCCTTTCTTCCCCGGCACCGTGATTAGCGCGCCGGGCAACCACGAGCCGGCTTCCTGAAAGCCCGCAATGGCCGGCGCACGGATGCGGGTACGTCCCGGGTCGAGGCCAAGCGCCTTCCAGTCAATCGTCAGTTGCACGCTGGCATCGTTGTCGCGCCATGATCCCAGCGACACCATCGCCGATCCCGACTTGGTCCAGGTAGTCGCCAGAATGTTGGCGTCACTCGTCTTCACCGGGTCGACACCCGACCACCACCCCTGCAGGCGACTCTGCGCAATACCAAAGTCATCCCACGCTTTCCACAACGGCGTCGGATCGCCGGCCCATGGCAGACGCGCGGTCATGCCCATAGTCATGCCCCGCCACGGATGGCCGCCCTTTTCCAGCATCTCGCCCATCAGTCCGAACGGAATGCCTGAGATCTCCACCAGCCAGTAGTCGGGGCGCGAATCGTAGTCGAAGTACTCGCCAAACCAGAGTCGGTTGATGAACGGGAAGTGCTCGAGATACAGATTCGCACTCGACGCGAAACCATCACGTGGATTGTACTGATTGGCCGAATGCAGATCGAGCAGCGCCCCCGGGTTACCACGATCGAGTGTCTTGCGCACCCGCTTCATAGTAATCCGATCGAACGCCACGTCGTCGAGATACAGCCCGTCGATCTTTCCATGCTTCACCAGCCAATCGAGTCCCTCGATGTAGAAGTTGCGCCAGCGCGACACGCCGCTGTTTACCA
>JANOKE010000871.1:0-1329 GCA_031419135.1 Gemmatimonadaceae bacterium | reverse complement strand
CGGAACGGTCGGTTCGTTGGCAGGCATTGGCATCGTCGGTTTGACGTCCAAATGCGATGTCGAAGACCTGGGGTGCACCATTCTCACCGTCGGCGCCGGCGGTGCACTTGGCATCGTCGGTGCGACCGCCGGAACATCCTTGATGGCGCGCCGCACAGGCGCTCCCCGGTCGCTCGTCGGCGCGGCGCTCGGCGCCACTGTAGGCACAGGCATCGGTCTCGGCATTCACTATTTGTTCAACCAGTCGAGCGACAGAAATCTGGGCGACAAGATCGTCATCCCAATTTTCGTTCTGTCACAGGGCACGGTTTCTGCTTTGGGATCGCGGCTCCTCGGTAGAGCGCGCCGACCGCGATGACGCGTGACGCCACAGCGCGGTCGGCGACGACTGCATGGCAACGGCCTACCGACCGCGATCAGGGGCACTGAGTATGACACCGCTCACGAGCTGCGTTTCGGCTTGAATGCGCAGGGCGGGCAGACCGTCATCCGGACTCGCCCCATGCAGGCGAAACAATCCGTCAACACCAATGCGGAACTCGGCGCGCACGCAACGTATGTTGGCGTTCGCCGACACGTTGGTGCAGTTACCGCCCACGGACGCAACGCCGATGCCGGCGTCGCCGGTGGTTGCAATCCAGCGGCTGTCACGCACGAGATCTACCCACAAGCCGTGCGCACGCGCGCGCGGATTGCTGGCCGGTTCGTCGGCGCTGGAGAACGAGCCGTGATCACCAAGCGTGGCGACTTGCAGCACGGCAATCGGGCGTTCCACGCCCTGCCACGCAACCAGTGTGCGGCGCAACGCGGTGTCCTGATCGGCGAGCACTGAACCGTATTGGGCCTAGTCTCAGGCTAGGACGACTCGAGCCCGATTTTCAAATAGATGCCGTCGGCCCACACCTATGACCCTAAGGGTGGAGCCTGAGGTACATAAGGTCGATCTTCGGGCAACTACCGTGCTTTCCACGACGTTGGCAGCGTGCGATATGTGCATACGATCGATCCCGCCACCGGCAAGCCAGTGCGGCATCGGTTGTTGTCGGCATCGGTGTTGGACGAGCACTGTTCGTTGGCCGATGCATGGGTGATGACGCTGATAGTGGTGGGACCGCGAGCGGGCGTGGACCATGGCCGAGCCGAACGGCCTTGAGGTGCTCTTGCTGATTGCCGGGGAACACGGCAAGGTTCAAGAGCGCATGACGGCGGGTTTCAAAGCCTCGGTGATGCGCGATGGAAATCAACATGTCGCGAAGGCGCCCTGATGCTTGAACTGCTGCTCACTGTTGCAGTGATCGAGATTGGCATGGCGGCCATGGCGATGGGTGC
>JANOKE010000870.1:0-2180 GCA_031419135.1 Gemmatimonadaceae bacterium | reverse complement strand
AATTGCAATCGGTGAACCGGTGGTCGAGTTGGCACCCGTGTACAGTTCCAGATTGGCGACCCCCACGATGGGCAGCCCCGTGGTGGCGTTGAGCACGTTGCCCGATATGGTCCCAACACCGGCGGCTGAGCGAACCAGTGGTAGCGCCTCCAGCGTTTGCACGCCATTGAGCACGGCGTTGCGAATATCGGCACTCACATAGCCGCTGGCGACCGCTCGCAAGTCGAAGGGTCCGCCGAACAGCGTGCCCGAGTTGTAGTTGCCCTGTGCATCGGTTGGTACGCTCCGCACGACTTGCTGGCCTGAACTGATTGTGACGGTGGCACCGGGGACTCCCGCCTCGGTGACGTGGTCGAACACGCGCCCGTTGAACGAGCCAGACACGGCAACGGTAATCGTTGCCGAACCGACAATGTTGTTGGCCGTTCGCGCGGTAATCGTGGCCGAACCCAACGCCAGTGCGGTCACCAGGCCCGTGGACGAAACGGTGGCGACCGCAGCATCAGTGCTCTGCCAGACGACGGCAGGGGTTGGCGTGATCACAACGCCCGACGGGTCGCGCACCGAAGGCGTGAGCAGTAGCGTCGACGAAACGGCCAACGTGGCCGACGAGGGAGAAAGCGTGAGCGTCGTGGGAAGACTCGAGACCGTAATGGTGGCCGATCCGATCACGCCGTTGGTTGTGCGCGCCGTTACCGTGGACGTGCCTGCTGCAACGGCCACCACCGCGCCCGCTTGCGACACCGTAGCAACGGTCGTCGCGGAGGACAACCATTGCAGCGCCGGTGTGGGCGTGATCGCGATACCCGCTGCGTCGCGCACGATGGCCGTCAACGTTTGGGTCCCGGCAATGAACAGGTTGGCCGTAGCCGGCGTCAGCGTCACGCTGGCCGGCACAGCGGATACCGTGAATATCGCGGTTCCGGTAAATCCGTTTGATGTGCGGGCGGTAATGATGGCGGAACCCGGCGCCAGCGCCGTGACCACACCGCTCGACGTCACGTTGGCGATCGTGGGCTGACTGCTCGACCACACCAGCGTTGGCGTGGGAGTGATCTGTACGCCAGAGGAATCTCTTACAACGGCAGTGAGTTGCTGTGTTCCACCCACATCAATGGCGGCGGTGGCGGGAGTGAGCACCACCGATGCCGGATTACGCGCTGTCACGGTAACCGCAAGCGAGGCCTGCACCAGCGCCGTGCCAGTGCCAGTGGCGGCCGTGATGGTCGCCGTACCTACCGAAACACCGGAAATCACGCCCGTGCCGCTCACACTCGCGACGGCGGGCGCTGACGAACTCCATACGATGGTGCGTCCGGCAATCGCCACGCCCGCCGCATCGCGCGGAACGGCGGTGACACTCGCTGTTGACCCGATCACAACCGGTAGTGACGCCGGCGCCGGATTGGTGTTGATCAGCAAACCAACCGACGTGACGCCTCGTGCGGCAAGCGCCGGCGTGGAGGTCGACTCGCCTTCGCGCAACTGCACCAACGGCAACACGTCGCGCGCCAATACCCGGCCGCTCGAAAGCACTTCAACGGTGACCTGCACCGGACACGCCGCAGACGCACCGGGCGCAATGCCCAACGCTCGCAGACATTGACTGATCTCAAGCGTGAGCGAGATGTCGCGCACCTCACCCTGCGTATACGGCACGGTCAAGCTGCGCATTACCACCACACCGCCGGGCGCGGTGTAACTGGCGATCACGCGAACATCAGTGATGTCGCCGTCGGCCAATAAGCTGCCCAGTGACACCTCCACGCCCAGTCTCGCGTCGCGCGAAGAACCTGCCAGCGTAGAGACCAAGTCCTTGTCCACGCACGACAGCGCGGGGAGAACGAGCAGCAGCCACCCCAGGCACCACGGCATGCGTCGACGCACAAACGACGCAGTCAGCATCCATCGTGACCGGAATTGGCTGGAAAAGGGCACTGCGAAGCGCATCAGATTTGCCACGTCGGGTTCCACGAGGGGACAGAAAAGCCATCGTTACCATACGCGTCCGGGCGAGTCGTGCGCAAGACTCGCCCGGATCCGGCACCGGAATCCCTCGGATTTCCGAAAAAACGAGCTGATTGAACTTGTCCAACACGGGCTCCTCTTGCCGCGATGCCAACGGACTCCGTAGAATAGGCGGATCGACACGCATTGTGCCGCCCCACGATAGTTCGCGG
>JANOKE010000869.1:0-3984 GCA_031419135.1 Gemmatimonadaceae bacterium | reverse complement strand
CCTTCGTCACCAAAGGCCCCGATATCGCCGATCACCTGCACCACTCTCCCCCGCTCGGCACCGGCGGCCCACTCGATTTTCTCCGACCAGATGGGAGCGGTGTCGATGCTGCCGGTACGATTGGCCAGCGTGAGCACAATGAACGGGAGCCCGGCGCGCGTGGTTTTTTCGGCGCGGTCGCGGACCAGAAATTCGTGCTCGACCCGGTCACCTACCGTGGCTTTGCGAAGATCAAATAGCGGCATGGTGGAAAGGTCGGTAAGTCGGATTGGTCATTCAATCCCTTGCGCGAATGCCACAGTCCTGAGAGGCTTTATAGCATGACAATTCGCCGTCCCAACGCCGAGCCAGTGCTCGAAACAACCCATCGGTCTGAAAAAACCTCAGGTGGGCACGCCCTGAACACCTCGCCCGAGGAGACGGCGGCGCTCCGTTTGTGGGTGATCATGTCGCGCGCCCACGCGGCCATTGCCGAACATGTTGGCGCCGACGTTGCCCGCCATGGGCTCACGCTGGCCGAGTTTGGAATTCTCGAGGCGCTGTATCATAGAGGGCCGATGCTGCTGGGCGAGGTTCAGAAGAAGATTCTCGTTTCCAGCGGCGGCATCACGTTTCTGGTGGACCGGCTCACCGCGAAAGGGCTGGTAGAGCGTCGGAATTGTCCCTCCGACCGGCGGGCTCGGTACGCCGCGCTGACGCCCGGTGGTGATGCGCTGGTTGGGGAGATTTTTCCGGAGCATGCGGCGGCGCTTACACGCGCCTTGGCCGGGCTTACGATCGCTCAGCAGACCGAGGCGACGGGTTTGCTTCGGGAGCTCGGGCTGAGGGCGTCGAAGCTGCCGGAAACGATCGCAGTGGGCGAGCCAAAAGGCCGCGTCGGCCTGAGTCTTCCAAACACCACTTGCATAACTTCTGCCATCGACCGATAATAGGACTAAGTCCCATTGCGCCCATTTCGAAAATCGTGGGTGTTGCGGGGTCCGGTGCACGACCTCGCCGCCTTTCAAGCCTGGTCGAGGGGAGTAACGATGACGACTGCGACTCGATCTGCTGAGGCACCCAAGGCCTGCGCTGCCTGTGGCGAGGGCGTGTTCCAATCGATCGACGTGAAGGGGCGCATGTTCGCGTTCCGCGACGAGCGCGCTCTCGAACTGACCGAGAGCATGCTGCTGCCGGTATGTACGGTGTGCGGCGAGATTCGCGAGAGCGAGTCGGATGCTGAGGCGCTCGACGCCCTCCTTGAGCACACCTACAACGCTCGACATGCGGCGATCACTAACGACCTGATGCGGCGCTTGCTCGACGTCGGTTGGCGGCAGGTCGAGATCGAGCAAGCGATGGGGCTGTCCACTGGCTATTTGAGCAAGGTGATTCGAGGCGAGAAGTCGTTGGCTGTTTCGACTCTGCGTCATCTGATTCATCTCGCGCTGCACCCCCGCCGCACGCTCCAGGATCTCGCGCCGTACTTTCCGCAGGTTCGCGAGCTCGAACAGGCACTCGATCGTCGAGGGGTATTGGCCGCGGCCTGATTACCCTGTCGTTCCGCGCGTCATTTCTCGAAGCCCCTCGGAGCATGCCAGCAGCCTTGAAGCTGCGTGAACGTCAGGTGTTAACGCTGCTCGCCGATGGCTTCTCCGCGCCACGTATCGCCGAACGGCTGTCGCTGTCGGTGGAGACCGTGCGCTGGTACATCAAACAACTGTACCGCGAATTGGAGGTCTCTTCACGCGCCGAGGCAATTCGCGTGGCGATGACACGCGGCTTGCTCGATGCCGCAGTGCAGGTGACACCGGCGGCGACCGTCGTGCGATCAGAAGTTCGCTACGCCAACAATGACGGTGTGCATATCGCCTATCAGATCGTGGGCGATGGTCCGGTGGATCTGTTGTTCATGCATGGCTTCGTGTCGCATCTCGACCTTGCATGGGAAGAACCGGAGTACAAGTCATTCTTTGAACAGCTTGGTCGCTCAGCACGAGTGATCCTGTTTGACAAGCGCGGCGTGGGTGTTTCCGACCGGCATGTCGGTCCGTCCACGCTGGAGCAAACGGTTGCCGACGCGCGATGTGTGCTGGACGCGGCCAGCGCTAAACGCGCGTTTATCATGGGCACGTCGGAAGGCGGCGCGGCGGCGGTGCTGCTGGCCTCCATGTATCCTGAGCGGGTGCACGGACTGATTCTCTCGAATGCGTCGCCGTTCATTGGCGGACATGGCACCGAATTTCCATGGACGACAAACACGGCTACGCAATTCAAGCCGTTGGAACCCGTTCCCCATAAATGGGGCGAGCCGTGGGCGCTTGATCGCTTTGCGCCATCGCGCGCCGAGAATCTCCAGTTTCGGGACTGGTGGTCGCGACTGCTGCGCGCCGCCACCAGCCCTTCGGTGGTTGAAACCGTTTTGACCCACGCACGCGCGGTGGATATTCGCGCACTCCTGCCGTCAATCACCACACGCACACTGGTCGTGCATCGCGTGGGCGATCGACTCGTGCCGCTTTCGGCGGGGCACTACTTCGCCGCACACATGCCCCATGCGCGATTGGTCGAGTTGCCGGGCATTGATCATGTGTATTTCGTGGACGGCGACCTGTTGGCTCGCACGGTCACCACGTATCTGCAGGAACCTGATGCGGCGCCCGATGTGCGCACGTGGATCGCGATCATCCTGTGCATGGCCGGACCGGGCGCTCGGCTTGACGATACCAAGCGCGCGGTGCTGGAGTCGCATGGCGCGCGATTCCTTCGACAGTCCGATGCGGCGTGGACCGCGTTGTTCGAAGGACCGAGTACCGCATTGCGATGTGCTCGCCAACTGCGCGACTTGGGCATCGGTCGCGTGGGTGGCATGTCACTGCATGTCGGGGCGTGCTCGGTAACCGACGGTGTACCGGTTGGCGCGACGTTTACACGCGCCATGGATGCCGCGAACGCCACCAAACCCGGGGAAATTGTGCTCACGGGCATGTTGCGTGACATCCTTGCCGGAGCCGATGTCAACGTGGCCGTGCATTCGGTGGCGGCCGGTGATGCCGACGCGCCCCCATCGGCCACCTGGGCATTGGTGGACTGAGCACCATCCGGCAATCACCACCCGGAATTCACCACGCAATCGGGTGGTGCGTACCACCTGGCGGGCTCGCGAGGTTCTTGCCACACGGCTCACGATCGAGCCCTTACCGCGAGGATCTCATGCGCTATTCACTGTCCACCACCGCCCGGGTACTTCTCATGATCACTGCCACAACGATTGCCGCTGCCTGCGACGACAACGCCACTGCGCCCGATCCCAGTGGCCCCGTGTCCATCGCCATCTCGCAGTCGCTTACCGGTCAGACAACATCGGCCGGCGCATTCACCATGACCGGCGCACGCGCTGACAGCGGCAGCACCACCGAAGAACTCACCTTTGGTGGGCCGCTCACCCAATCACCTGTACCGCTGACGTACGTTCGCACACTCACCGGGAAGCAAGGCACGTTGACGGTGCGCGGCAGCGCGACGCTGACGTTCACCAGTCAGACGGCCGCAACGCTGACTGGAAGCTGGACCGTGGAGAAGGGAACAGGTGTGTACGCGAACACGACGGGCGCGGGCACGATTACCGGGGCGGCGAATTTTGGGGCGACGCCACCAACGGGGACGTTGGTTTATGCGGGACGGTTGGAGCGGTAAGGGGGGAGAAATAAGACGGGAGAAGGGAGACGGGAGACGGGAGACATCCAGACGGCTGGGGGTCTTCCGTTTCGATTTGCGTCGCTCGGCCCGAGTCTGCAACGCGCTATTTCGCTGAGCTGGTCAATCTCCAGCGCGACCGCAGCAAGGCCAAGGTCTACCAAGTCCGGCAAGTCCGAGCGATGTTTACGAAGTACGCGCTGTGTGGCGACGCCGCGACTACCGCTGAGGAGACTGATGCAGCAGCACAAATACCAATTGATCGTCTACTGGAGCGGGGAGGACGATGCCTTCGTCGTCGATGTGCCT
>JANOKE010000868.1:0-7695 GCA_031419135.1 Gemmatimonadaceae bacterium | reverse complement strand
GTGGAAGCAATTCGCGGTCGTGCACCGTGAGTTTGGCCCAGGCCCCTGGAGTTTCGATCGACACGGAAGCGTTTTCAACGCGCATGACAGCCAGGGGCGAAAGCCGAAGCACTCCTTTCGGAGGGCGGGCCGGCGGCGCTGCGGGTGGCTGACGCAGTGGCACGCACGACGCCAGTTGTCGGCCAGAACTGCACATCGCTCGCGTCAGGAGACCCAGTTGATCGAGGTGGTAGAGCAACGCAGCGCAGCTCACTTGGGCGTCGTCTCCGGGCACGACGTCGCGGATTCGCTGCACGATGAAGTCTTCGGTGCGGCCGGCAATTGCCACCAATGCAAGTACCTCCATCCAACCCACGGAACTTTCAATCCAGCTCCGGCTGGTCGCTGTGCGCAGGAAGGCGCCTCCATCCACCGGTTCGACGGTCACGTCGGGGGCGAGCGCGTATGTCCAATACAGTGCTTCGGGAGTCAAAGGACGGAGAGGGGCTGATGGCGAAAATCCCACCTGGCCCACGAGGTGAGCAAGCAGGACGACTCAATTTCGAGTCCTGGAGCGCGGACATGTTCGGGTTTCTTGCGACGCTCTCTGCAACCTATGGCGATGTCGCCGGCTTCGATCTCGGTCGCTCGCCGTACATCCTCGTGAACGGAGCGCCACAGGTTCGCGAACTCTTCCTCAAGCGTGAAGCGTGCCTCCGGAAGCCGGAGTTCGTCAAGGACTCCAACCGTGGTCATTGGGGTGATGGTCTCACCACGCTCGAAGGCTCGGCGTGGCAGGCGCGACGAGGCGTGCTGCGGACCTCCTTCAGGTCGCGTTGCGTGTTGGATCGCTTACCGGTGGTGGCCGAGTGCGCTCAGAATATGCTCAATGCGTGGGCTCCTGGTGCCGAGACCGACCTGCGGAGGGAACTGCGAATGCTTACGGCCCGCATCGCAGCGCGCGTCGTGCTCGACGCCGAAGTGGAAGGATACGGAACCGCTGAAGGACGATCTGGCATTCTGCCATTCGCGGAAGCGTTCGGAGAAGACTACGCCGGCATTCCCGGTGGTGATCCGACGGCGCCGTTGATCATGGTGAGGCCTCGTGCCCCACGACACATGGACACGGTGGTTCGCATTATCGACGAGCGCATCGCCAGTGGCGAGGCACGGGGTGATGTGCTGTCGGACCTCGTTCAGGCACGGCTCCCCGACGGCGACCGCCTTACCCGAGAGGAGATCGCCGGGGAGGTCATCCAGATGCTGTACGCCGGACACCTGACCATTCCTTCTACCATTCTGAACTTCTGGAAGGACATTGCTGCTGGAGACGTTGCCACGCGCATCGCCGCCGAGGCCGATCGGTTGTGTGCAACGGCCGCGTATGCGTCGCCGGCATTCTCCGGGTCGTACGGCCTCGCTGCGTTGAGGGAAAGCATGCGGGTGCATCCACCCGCTCCCCTGTTGTATCGAGAAGTTGAGCGCGCGTTCGAACTGGATGGGTTCGAATTCGGCCGGGACGTCGCCGTGTGGGTAAGCCCGCAATTGCTCCATCATGACGCACGCTGGTTTCCGGAACCGGATCGCTTTCTTCCCGAACGCTTCATGCAGGGACGTCTCCCCGTTGCCTCCGAATCGGTGTATCTCCCATTCGGCGCGGGTCCTCGCACCTGCATCGGTAACCATCAGGCCTTGCATGAAATGTTGTTGATTGCGCTCCTCGTGGCTCGACGGTTCAGCTTGACGCAAGCGTCGGCCGGGTGCACGGTCGTTCGTGCGCGCACGCTTGAATAGCGCACACTTGCGAAGCGGGAAAGGCGGTCGTACTTTCGCGCAACGAGTACGCCTTCTCGTGCGCAAGAGGTGGATCCGGCGATCTCCGGAAACCGCCAACCTTCATCGGAGAACGATCCATGGGCAAGCCGACCAAGAGCGACTGGGGAAAGATGCACGCGAAAGCCTGGAAAGACCCTGCATTCCGGAAGCTGCTTGAGACTGATCCAACCAAGGCCGTGAAGGCGTATGCCAAGGAAGCAGGCAAAACGTTTGACAAGCTGGTGACCATTGCGAAGAAGCCGCAGGGAGTTCCGCCGGAACTCCGCAGTGCTCACAGCACAGCTCAGGTGCCACCAGCCTGCTGCTGAGCAACATGAGTGGATGACGAGGTGGCACATCCACGCTTCAAGTCCTCCGTGGAGCCCATCATCGATTTCGATGATGGGCTCTTTCTACTGTCGGAAGGTGAAAGCGTATGGCTGCCCGGCGCGATCTACGCGGCCGTCGCTCCCCTGCTCGACGGCACGCATGACATTGAGGCGATCTTCGACGCGCTCTCCGAATCCCATGACGCTGCGGATGTCTTCGCGGCGTTGGATCAACTGCGCACGAGCGGCTATCTCACGGAAGACGCAGCGTCCATCGCCCGCGGCTCGGGGGCGTTCTGGGAGTATGCAGGACAGGCCCCTTTAGTGGCGCAATCGCGACTCACGGCGGCGCCAGTGGCCCTGTTGGCATTGGGAGCGGTCGACCTCAGTGTGCTCCCCGCGTTGCTGGAGCGAAACGGATTGAACGTCGGGTTCGATGGCGAAATCACCATCGTTGCAACCGACGATTACCTGCGGAACGAACTCGTTGAGTGGAACGCGCGTTCGCTCTCTTCCGGGAAGGCGTGGCTACTCGTGAAGCCGGTCGGCGTGGAGACGTGGATCGGACCGCTCTTCGCTCCGCGGAGGAGTGCGTGCTGGGAATGCCTCGCGCACCGCCTGCGTGGCCACCGCCGACTCGAAACATATCTCGCCCGACGCAGGGGAACAGACGCACTCGAAACCGTCCCTGCGGCCTCTATCCCGTCGACGCAACAGGCGGCTCTTGCCGAAGCGGTAACGGAAGTCACGCGTTGGGTTGGCAGTGCCGGTCATTCATCCCTCGTGGACCGGGTGGTCTCGACGAACGTACTCACGCTGGAGCGCACCTCGCATGCGCTTACCCGGCGCCCACAGTGTCCGGCGTGCGGCATCGCATCATTTCCCGACGCACGCATCGCCCGTCCGGTGCATCTGAGCGCCCGTCCAAAGGTCGCGACTTCGGATGGAGGACATCGGGCGAGCGAGACAGCGGACGTTCTCGCCAAACTGGGTCGTCACCTCAGTCCGATTACGGGCATCGTCAGCACCCTGACCGTCGGAGAACGAACAGGGCCGCCGGGCAGTCACGGCAAGTGGTTGACGCCAACCTTCGCCGCCGATCACAACTTCGCGGACGCGTTTGACGATCGCTTCTTTCTCAAGGAAGGCATGCGTCGGCGGTCGGGCGGCAAGGGGAAGAGCGCCGAACAAGCGCGGGTGAGCGCATTGGCAGAATCGCTTGAGCGTTACTGCGGCGTCTTCGACGGCAGTGAGCCGCGGATCCGTGGCTCGTTCGCGGAACTCGGCGACACCGCGATTCACCCCAACGCCTGCATGTCGTACAGCGCTCGGCAATTCGCTGAGCGCGCGTCGCACAACCTGCGGGACCACAAGGCGCACTGGGTGCCGGAGCCGTTTCGAGAGGATGCCGCAATCGAGTGGACGCCGCTCTGGTCGCTCTCGTCGCATTGCACCAGATACTTGCCTACCGCCTACTGCTATTTCGGATACCAGAGTGCCGATCCGCTTTTCGCCCGTGCGGACTCCAACGGCTGTGCTGCCGGCGCCGTGATGGAGGAGGCCGTGCTTCAGGGGTTCCTCGAGTTGGTCGAGCGGGACGCGGTTGCCATCTGGTGGTACAACCGGCTGCGCCGACCCGCCGTGGACCTCACGAGTTCAGCCGATCCGTACGTCGCCGCGCTGGTGAGTTACTACGGTGAACAGCGGCGCAACCTGTGGGTGCTCGATGTCACCAGTGACCTTGGTATTCCAACCTTCGCGGCGTTGTCGAGTCGGGTGGACAAGGCCGAGGAGGACATCATTTATGGATTCGGTGCGCACCTCAACGCTGACGTGGCCCTCGCGCGGGCGCTGACGGAGGTAAACCAGTCGTTGGAGGCAGTGCCCAGCGCGACCGGTCCCGACTCCGCGCGTACTTACCGGGGGGGACCGGATGCCGTACGTTGGTGGCGCACGGTTCGCACCGCCGACGCGGCCTACCTGATGCCGGACACCTCCGTCGAGCCACGCCGTCTTCAGCGCATTGCGAATCTTTCATCGGACGACCTGCACGAAGACATTCTCACTTGCCTGAAGATTGCGGCTGCACGCGGGGTGGAGATATTGGTCCTCGATCAGTCGCGACCCGATGTTGGGTTGCCCGTTGTGCGCGTGGTTGCGCCCGGGCTTCGTCACTTCTGGGCCCGCTTCGGCGCTGGCCGCCTGTATGATGTGCCAGTGCAGCAGGGCTGGTGTCGTCAATCGGCGACGGAAGAGCAGCTGAACCCGTTTGTCATTCAATTCTGACTCCGCTCACAACACTGGAGACCATCACAGTGACTGCCGCCAGCACATTCGACTACGCCACGCCCTATGACATCATGGTTGGTGTCTGGACCGGGATGTCGACAACGTACACGCCAACCGGGGAGTACTGGGGTTCCGTGCCGAGCCGGGTTGCGATCTACTGGGACATTCCCGGACAGGTGCTCCGGTACAAACAGGATGAGTTTCCAGGTCTGGATGAGATTCTGGACAAGAAGCACCCGAACAAGAGTGCCCTAAAGAAGATCGTTACACACGACTTCGATCTCGAGATTGCCGGAAAGGGCTGCGTGTCGAGGCCAAACAAGGAAAAAGTGACGTGCGTCGGCGCTGAAACGCGACCGGGCATCTACCTGTTCCATCTCCATTTTCCGAAGTTTGGTCACTACTACAACAATCAGTACTTCGTGAATCCGAACGAACGAAACATCATCGGTCCATTCATCCCTGGAACAGGGCACGATCCGCAGTTCATCGTGGCTCAGACCTTTACGCGCATCTCGTATGATGTTCCTGAGGAGTACCGCGTCAGCGAGTGAGGCGAGCGCTGATGACTGCGGGCTATGAGCGACCGAAGATGAACGGCCACGCCGTGGTGATTGGCGGGGGAATTGGCGGCCTGCTGGCGGCTCATGCCCTCGCTGATCGCTTTGAACGCGTGACGCTCCTGGAGCGGTACCGTTATCCTCCAAGGGGGAGCTCTTCTGCGCCTCCGTACCGACGGGGAGTTCCTCAGAGTCGCTGCCTCCACCTCCTGATGGCCGCCGGTGTGGCGGCGTTCAACGAGTTGATACCCGGCTGGACGGACGCACTCGTTGCAGGCGGCGCGATTTCGTTTGATGCCTCCGCAGATGCGGCGATGCGCTATCCCGGAGGGTGGCTTCCGCGGAGCAACTCCGGCATCACGAGTTACGCCTGCTCGCGAGCGCTGCTTGAGGATGTGCTCCGCCATCGATTCGCCGTCGGCGGACCCGTGGCGGTGTTGGAGGGCCAGCGGGCGGTGGGGCTGCTGCGAGACCGGCTCGGCGAGCGCATGACGGGCGTGCGCGTGGCGAAGCGGCCGCATTCGACGACGACAGCCATTCCCGCCGACCTCGTGGTGGACGCAACCGGGAGAAGTTCCGTTCTGCCAGAGTGGCTCAGCCGCTTGCCGGGCGGCTCGCGGTTGCCGGTGCAAGAGTTTGTGGTGGACACCGGCACGCAGTACGTGTCACGCTGGTTCCACGTTGCGCCTGAAGATGCGCCCGACTGGTGTTGTCTTTCGGTTGCTCCCTTCGAGGGTACGAGGGCGCGATCGGCCATGATGCTGCGCGCGGAGAACAATTGCTGGGGCGTCGTTTTATTGGCCCCGGCCGACGAGCCGCTTCCCTCAGACGATGCGTCGTTCCTGGACTTCGCGTCGAGTCTCGGCGATGGCCAACTCCGGGAAACACTGGCGCGCGCCCGTCCGCTGTCGCCGATTTGTCGTTATGGTGCCGCGCCGAATCGGCTACGACACTACGAGCGACGCGACACCTGGCCCCGCGGGCTCGTTGCCCTCGGCGACTCGGTGTGCGCGCTCGATCCGTACCACGGTTTGGGAATGACGGCTGCGGCCCGTGCGGCGGTACTCCTCCGGGATTGTCTGAGCGGAAACAGGTGGGAGGCGATGGCGCATCCCGAATTTCACTTTCAAAAGGAGCTGGCAATTTTGAATCAACAGCCGTGGCGACTCGCCACGGGCCTGGACGCCAACGGTCGGCCGCAGGACAAGGACGCGACACATCTCGGGCGCCTGAACGCGGTGGCTTCGTGCAGCCCCGATGTCGCCCATGCTCTCCTTGCCGTACAGCATTTGTTGCAACCGACGGAGTCATCGATGGCACTCGATCGCGCATGAGAATCGCCGTGCTTGGAGGTGGCACTGCTGGCTATATCGCCGCCGCGCACCTCACGAAGCGGCTGCCGAATGCGGAGCTGTTACACGTCTTCGACTCACGTATTCCCACGATTGGGGTGGGCGAGGGCACGACGCCGCGTTTCCTCCCCTGGTTCGAGGAGACCACCGGGCTGTCCTTCGCGCACTTGGCAGAGCGGTGTGGAGCCACGCTGAAGACGGGCACCCGCTTTGAGGGATGGGGGGATGGGAGTTCCGGGTTGGAGTTTCTGCACCGCTTCCAGCCGACACGCCTCATCGGTTGTCATTTTGACGCGGCTGAGGTGGTGGACGTATTGGCCGAGCACGTGCGCGCCCGCCGTATTGATGCTCGTATTGAAGAGGTGCGCTCGACGACCGACTGCGTGCAGTTGATGTTGGAAAGAGGCGAGTCACACGTGTGCGACTACGTGCTGGACGCGCGCGGCTTTCCGCGGACCGCCAACGGCAGTACGCCGGACGACGTGGTAACGCTGAATTGGATTCCCACGAGCCGGGCCACCATTCGTCGCCTTGCCCCCGGAGCATTTTCCGGCGTGACCCGTGCCGTGGCGCGACCTCACGGGTGGATCTTCCAGATTCCGCTCCGGGACTGGATCTCCTGCGGGTACATCTTCAACGGGACCATCAGCGCCGACGCCGAAGTGGAGGCCGACTTCACGGAGTTTTTGGCAGAAGAGGGCGTTTCCGAATGGAGCCCGCGCGGTATGCTCAACTTTCCGAACTTCCTGCACCGGGAGATGTTTGACGGTAGGGTTTTCCGGTTGGGCAATGCCGCCGGATTTCTGGAGCCGCTCGAGGCGACGGCGATTGGCTCGGCCATTGTCCAAACACGGTACGCCGCACACTGGATGGAGGCACACGGGCCGCAAAGCAGTTCCGCCCCTGACGACGTCGAGACGCTCAACGAGGCGATCACTACGTATGTCATGCGGGATTCGCTGTTTCTCGCGTGGCACTACGCTCGCGGCTCGCGCTGGGACACGCCCTTCTGGCGGTACGCGCGCCAAGGTTTGGAACGCGCCCAGCAGAGCGAGTGCGCCAAGCGGCATCTGGCGGCTATGAAGGAGTTCGTGAATGCTGGTCGCTCGCTGCCGGGCCGCGCCCTCGCAACCTGCGAAGACCAGGATCAATGGGACCGCGATGTGTACCCGCTGTTGAGCATCTACCAACCCTTCGGCAACTTCTCTGAGCTCAACTTCGCGCAGGTCGGTCACGGCATCGGCTTTTATTCCGCACCACACCGCGCGGCGCAACGGCGCCGGCGGAGTGGTGTGTAGCACGGGAGATTCAAGTGTCTTTCATTCAAGGCTACCAGGTGCGTGAGCGACTCTACGAGAGCAAGAACTCTCT
>JANOKE010000867.1:0-1403 GCA_031419135.1 Gemmatimonadaceae bacterium | reverse complement strand
CGCGACGAGTTGCATATGAGGCAACGCGAGCGCGACCAGCAGACTACGACGCATCATGGACATTGGTCACGCTCCGAATCGGACGGTTTCGAACGGGCTGATCGTTGAAAGATGCACGACCGTTGGCGCAGCGCATATGGCGTTTGACGCAACGCGCGAAAATGACCAGGTAGATTGTGAAGACCCTATGACACCCGTGACGATATAACACATCGCGAACAGCACCGCACCGCGCACATCGGCTGGCTCCGCGCCGCCGTCCTTGGCGCCAATGACGGTCTGATCTCCACCAGCAGCCTTGTGGTCGGAGTGGCGGCGGCACAATCGGCCCGCGAGCCCGTGCTGCTGGCCGCGCTTGCTGGATTGGTGGCTGGCGCGTTGTCGATGGCGGCAGGCGAGTATGTCTCTGTAAGCTCGCAATCGGACACCGAACAGGCCGACCTTGAGCTCGAGCGTCGGGAACTCGCTGCCGATCCGGAGTTCGAACTCTCCGAACTGGCTGGCATATATGTTGGGCGCGGCCTCACGCCGGAGCTGGCCGGGCAGGTCGCCCAACAGCTTACGGTACATGACGCGCTCGGTGCGCACGCCCGCGACGAATTGGGTCTTTCGCACATTACGCGTGCCCGACCCCTGCAGGCCGCGCTGGCGTCGGCGGCGGCATTTGCCGTTGGGGCAGCACTGCCATTGTTGCTGGTTATTGTCCTCCCGCTTTCAGGCCTGGCCCCGATCGTGATGGCCGCGTCGCTCGGGCTGTTGATCGGACTGGGCGCGCTGGCCGCGCGTCTGGGCGGGGCACCGATGTGGCGCGGCGCGGCCCGCGTGGCGTTTTGGGGGGCCATGGCGATGGGCGCCACCGCACTGGTGGGCAAGCTGTTCGGTACGGTGGCGTAGGGAACCTGGTGCATCGCGGCACCTCGGATTGACATAGGGGTAGGGGGTATATAGTCTCAATGCACAACACACCCACCAAGGAGTACTCAATGACGCAACTCACGATGCACATCAGTGGCATGTCCTGTGGCCACTGTGTTGGCGCAGTGAAAAAGGCCCTCGAAGGCACGAATGGCGTCACCGTCGATCAGGTCGTCATTGGCAGCGCGACGGTCCGCTACGACGAATCCGCCACCTCGCCTGACCAGATCAGGCACGCCGTGGAGGAAGAGGGCTATGCTGTGACGTCGGCGGCATGACCGGCACCAAGTGGCTGGTGGTGATGGGCGGCATCGCCCTCGTTGCGCTGATCAACTGGTATTTCTTCTTCGCCGAACGCGCCGCAACGCCCAGCGAAACCCCGAAGGGACCGTGAGTTCGGCGGTGCAGGAAACCATCCGCATTCCCGTTACGGGGATGACGTGTGCCGCCTGTCAGTCGCGCGTGCAACGCACGTTGCAGAAACAACC
>JANOKE010000866.1:0-2235 GCA_031419135.1 Gemmatimonadaceae bacterium | reverse complement strand
CCCTCTTCGATTCCGGCCACAATGATGGCAACGTCACTCGCGCGGGCCACCGTGACCGCGTTCGCGATGGTCGTCTCCTGCGAGTCGACCACGCCCGCATCCCAGAGCAGCTTGAGTCGCGCGTTCCCGGTGGCTTCGAAGAATTCGAGTCGCACGTCGTGTTGGGAACGTGGCGCGAAGGCGACCGGCTGTGACCGCGTGCCGTACGATTGCTTGTGCCAGTTGTCGATGACCAAGCGTCCGTCGACATACAATCGGTAGCCGTCATTGCCTTCGACGGCCAGCGTTCGCGCGCCGGTTGGCGGCGCGGTGACGCGTGCCGTCCAGCGCGCGGAGTACCAGTCAAAGGGGATGCCGCGACCCGGCGAGTTGAGGGTCCACCCGAAGTCGACTTGCGCGTCGACGCGCGCCAGTCGCGGCGTGCCTTCCATGGTGATGTTGTCCCAGTACTCCGCACTGAGTCCGGATTCGCGTTTTCCGTTGCGCTCGGTGGTCCACGCCGACGCCGGAACGATTGTCAGCGATCGAAAAACCCGCGGCACGCCAGCAGTTGAGCGCACGGTTGTTCCCGACGGCGCACCGGCTTGAATCCCCTCGAGCATGCTGACAACGCGCGCGCCCGGCGGCGAATAGCCTCCGGCGCGCGCCTCTGTCGCGTCCATGCCAATCACGGCAATACGCCTCGCGCTGGCCGCGAGTGGCAGCCGAGCGTGTTCGTTGCGCAGCAGCACAATGGAAGCGGCCGCAGCCGCGCGCGCCAACGCACGATGCGCCGGTGAACGCGCCTGTGCGGCTGCACTGTCGGGATTTGCGTAGGGCGACTCGAACAAACCCATGGCGAACTTTACGCGCAGCACGCGCGCGACCGCGCTGTCGATTACGGCCGGCGCGATGCCCGCGTTGCGAAACGCCGCGAGCCAGGGACGATGCTGCTCGTACGATGACTGAAATATCACATCCAGCCCGGATTCCAAGGCGTGGCGTGCCGCGGTGGCGGTACTCGCCTCGGTGTGATGCAGCACGGTGGCACCGCCGGTGGCGGCGGCATCGGAGATGACAAAGCCGGTGAATCCCCAACCGGTGCGGAGCACGTCGGTGAGCAGCAGGCGACTTTGTGTTGCGGCAGAGCCATCCACTGAGTTGTACGCGGTCATCACACTGCGCGCGTGCGCATCGCGGAAGGCCGACAGGAAGGGTGGGAAGTATCGTTCATCCAGCAGGCGTCGACTGAACTCGATGGGATAGCTGTCGCGTCCCCCGTCGCCCACGTTGGCGATGAAATGTTTTGGCGTGGTAACGATGCCGGCCTGCTCGAGCGGAGCGATGTACGCGCGCGCCATCGCGCTGGTAAGCCAGGTGTCTTCGCCATACGTCTCTTCGACGCGTCCCCAGCGCACGTCGTTGGCGATGTTGATGACGGGCGAAAGCGACATGCGAATACCGCGACTACGCGTTTCGGCGGCGATCGCGTTGGCCACTCGACTCACCAACGCCGTATCCCACGTTGCCGCCAGCGCAATGGCTTGCGGAAAGGTCGTCGCGCCCTCGCGAGTGAGGCCGTGCAGTGTCTCTTCGAACGGCAGCAGCGGAATGCCCAAGCGTGTTTCGTTCACGAACCAGCGCTGCAGCGCGTTGATGCGCTCGGCATGGGCGCGCGCGATCAGCCCCGCCGGCAGCGTGTCGCTGCGGGCGCCGTCGGCGCGCATGCCAACCGGCACGTTGATTTGGAGTCCGAACGACCCATTGCGAAAGTCGTGCGCCGGATCGTCGCGGTCACCGGGAATCATGAACAGCTGCCAAAACTTTTCTTCGAGCGTCATGCGCGCGAGCAGATCCTGAGTGCGCGCCTCCGACGACTTCGTGGCGTCACGATAGGGCGCCGACGCGGGCGGCTTCGCGAGCGAGTCGCGCGGGGCGGTTTGGGCCTCGGCGGACGCAGCACCGAAGGTGATAACGGTGATCAGCAGGGGGCGAAGAATCGACATGGGGAGAGGGTAGCTCATGCGAGGCGTGGGGCAAGCAGTGTCTGACATGTAGACGGTGCGCCACGTTGCGCCAATGCTGCAGTGTGGGCCCAACGCGGCGGTGCAAGGATGTGGAGGGTTGGTCGCCCGCAGTAGTGTTTGTGACGCCGTGGAATGCATTCGTCGCAGTTCGTGCCGATGGCGTAATGGATTGTGTCCGGTGGCGGGCACAACCATACTGGCACCGATGTTCCATTGAGGGGAGGCAGGA
>JANOKE010000865.1:0-1054 GCA_031419135.1 Gemmatimonadaceae bacterium | reverse complement strand
ATGCTCATCGCGAACGTGGCTGAGCGCCGAACCACGCGCATCGTGGAGCAATCGGTGCATCGCACCTTCGCTGCCGCGCGCGCGGATCGCATGGAGCACGACTGTTGGGTGTCCTCGATCGAGAGAGATCCCGGCACGCCGTGCGCCTTTGGCAACGCGCGCGCGCACACCACCTTCGTGCTGCTGGGTGATTCGCACGCCGAACATTGGCTTGGTGGACTCGATCGCGCTGGACGCGAGCACGGTTGGCGCATCGAGGCGAACGTGATGGGCGGCTGCCCCGTGTCCGACTTCAGCCGTCTCACGAGTGGCTCCACCGCCCGTCGGTATCGCGAGTGCTCACGCTATCGTGAGGCCATGCTGCAACGGATCATCGCGCGGAAGCCGAACGCCGTGATTCTCTCCAGCTACGACGACTACATGGAACGCCGCGGCGGCGCGTCACGCGACTTCCGGGTGAGCGAAAATGCGTGGCGCGAAGGACTGCGTCGTACGTATGGCCGACTCGCGACAGCGGGCATTCCTGTGGTTGTACTGCGCGGCACGCCGACGGTGCCGTTCGATGTGCCGAGCTGCCTGTCACGGCGCGCCGCGCGCCTGCCATTTGCGACCAGCTGTACCTATTCCCCCGATCGGGTGTTCATGGCTCGCGCACAACGCGCGCAGGATGACGCGGCACGCGGGTTGGCGGTGCGATTTGTGGACATGAATGATCAGGTATGTGCGACGTCGATCTGCCCGAGCGCGCGCGATGGAATCGTCATGTTCACTGACGACAATCACCTCACAGCGCGCTTTACGCGATCCGTTGGTGCGGTGTTGGGTGAGCGGATTGACCGGGCACTTGGCGAAGTTCAACGATAGAACAGGGCTGCCCACCGACTGGAGCGATCTGCACACTCGACAAGGCGTCGTATGGGTGCCTTATTTCGCGAATTCCGCGGCGTCTACTGCTTGTCGACCGTGAAGGTTCCCGACCGCCCGCTGCTCGCACTCCACGTCCCCGTTAGCCGTAGGTTGCCGGTGGGTGCGCTGGACGTGATAACAGTGCCGG
>JANOKE010000864.1:0-1393 GCA_031419135.1 Gemmatimonadaceae bacterium | reverse complement strand
GATGCTTATCGCCGGTCCATTCGCGTCGTGCGCCCGGAACGGGCCGAGTTCGCCCGCCCGGCGCGAGACACAAGCATCGCCGACGTACCTCGCGCAGTTCGATTCGCTCTGGACGCATTTCGACGCCCTCTATCCATCGTTCGATTACAAGGGCGTCGACTGGAAGGCGCAACGTGCACTTTACCGCGGTCGGGCGCAGCGGGCGCGCTCGCAATCCGAGTTCGTTTCGCTGGCCCGGGAGATGCTCGAACCGCTGCGCGATCTGCACGTCTGGTTTGTCGATCCGCGTGGGCAGACGGTACCGACCTTTCGGCCCACCCGGGTCTCGAATTTCGATGGATCACGTTGGCGTCGCGCATTGCGTGGCGCGGGGTACGTGCAGCGTGGAGGTGACATCGGTGAAGCGACGGTGGGCGGTTTTGGCTACCTGTTCATCGGCAGTTGGAATGGCTCCGTTGACGTCACGGCACTCGACATGACGCTGTCGCGCGTGCGCGATGCGCCGGGGCTGATCATCGACCTGCGCACGAATGGTGGCGGCAGCGATGCCACCGCGCTGGCCTTTGCGTCGCGGTTTACCGTGCGCAGCTTTGCCGCCTCGTACGTCCAGGTCAGGAATGGCCCGCAGCACAGCGATCTCGGTGTGCCATCGGCACGCATGGTGTCGCCGCGCGGACCGTGGCAGTACCTCCGACCCGTCATCGTCATTGCCGGTCGGGCGGGGTTCAGCGCAACCGAGAGTTTTGTCGCGGCGATGCGCACCTTGCCCAACGTCACCGTGATCGGAGACACTACGGGAGGCGCGTCGGGCAACCCCGCCACGCTCCCACTCGGCAACGGCTGGTTGTACACGATTCCCCAGTGGATCGAGTTTGGCCCCGATCATCAGCCAATCGAATGGCGTGGGGTTCCGCCGCACGTCGCACTCGCCTGGATGCCGTCGGTGTATGAACGCGATCGCGATCCACTGATCGACGCAGCGGTGGGGCTGTTGGGCGAGCGAAATGGCCTCTTCCGCATTGCACCGTCTGGCAGCGGTCGCGCCGACACAAGTGCGATTATGAAGCCGAGCAATCGCCAGCCGGGTCGTTGATCCATCGGCGAGGGTGCGCGTACACCACGAACTGTGCAAGGTGGTTCAACCGGTGCGACACCGATTGCTACATTTCGAGATGCATTTTCAATTGGCGGGACGGAGGTGGACCGGGGCCTTCACCGCGGCGGTCTTGCTGTTCACGATGGGCGGTCCGGCGGTCTTTGCGCAGAGCACGGTCGCCAAGCGGCCGCCGGGGGCGCCGGACATCTCCAGGCTTCCGCAGTCGCCAAAAATCCCAACAACATTCGATGGGCTTTTTGCGGAGCGCGATGCACGGGCCGTTGGGGCGATTGGATA
>JANOKE010000863.1:0-5850 GCA_031419135.1 Gemmatimonadaceae bacterium | reverse complement strand
CGTCACTCGGCGTCTTCCTCGTCGCGAATCGTTCCCGAATACATGGCATTGCTGGGCCTCAAGGATGTGCGCGTCGCGTTTGGCGGACCGCTGCTGCTTGACAACGCGCAATTCGCGATCGAACGCGGGGAACGGGTGTGTCTGTTGGGTCGTAATGGCACGGGCAAGAGCACAATGCTCAAGCTGTTGGACGGAACCGTGCCGCCCGACCGCGGCGAAGTGATTCGGCAGACGGGCAGCACCGTGACGCGGCTGGCGCAGGAGATACCGGACGATCTGGACGGCACGATATTCGACGTCGTCGCCGCCGGCGTGGGCACCGCTGGCACGCTGCTCGCCCAATACCATCAGGCCAGTCTGCGCGTCGCGGCCACGCACGATGCAGCGGCCCTGCGCGCGCTCGATCGTTTGCATCACGCCATCGATACGGCCGATGCGTGGCAGATCCATACGCGCGTCGAGACCGTGCTGGAGCATCTGTCACTCGATGCCGATGTGCCGTTTGCGGCGGCATCGGGCGGACGTAAGCGACAGGCGCTGTTGGCACGTGCGCTGGTGCGGCAGCCGGATGTGTTGCTGTTGGACGAACCGACCAATCATCTCGATATCGACGCGGTGGAGTGGATGGAGCGCTTTCTGATTGCGCGTGGCACGACGCTGGTGTTCGTCACGCACGATCGGGCGTTTCTGCGCACCGTGGCGACGCGCATTGTGGAGCTCGATCGCGGAAAGCTGGTGGACTGGGGCACGGACTACGATACGTATCTCGAGCGCAAGGATGCGGCGCTCGAGGTTGAAGCCACCGAGCAAGCCGAGTTTGACAAGAAGCTGGCACGCGACGAGGTGTGGATTCGCACTGGTATCCAGGCACGCCGGACACGCAACGAAGGCCGTGTGCGCGGACTGGAAGCCCTGCGGGTCGAACGCGCGGCACGTCGTGAACGCGTGGGCGCGGTGCGGCTGCCACAGCAGGAGGCCGAGCGTTCGGGGCGCCTGGTGGTGGAGGCGCGCGGCGCGTGCTTCGCGCGCGGCGATCGCATGATCGTGCGCGACGCCGATGTCACCATCATGCGCGGTGATCGTGTGGGCATCATCGGTCCCAATGGATCGGGCAAAACGACGCTGCTGCAGTTGCTGCTGGGAACACTCACCCCCGACACGGGCACACTGCGACGGGGCACCAATCTGGACGTCGCCTACTTCGATCAGCTGCGTGAGCAACTGGACCCGGAGATGAGCGTGTTTGACAGCGTAGCCGGCGGGGCGCAGGAGGTCACGGTGGGCGGTTCAACGCGACACGTGAACGGATACCTGCAGGACTTTCTTTTTCCGCCCGATCGTGCCCGTACACCCGTGCGCGCACTCTCGGGTGGAGAGCGCAATCGCTTGCTGCTGGCACGCCTGTTCACGCGCTCGTTCAATTTGCTGGTGCTCGACGAGCCCACCAACGATCTCGATATCGATACGCTCGAACTGCTGACCGATCGGTTGCTCGAGTACTCGGGCACTCTGATCGTGGTGAGTCACGACCGTGTATTTCTCGATCAGGTGGTGACCAGCACGCTGGTATTCGAGGGAAACGGCAGGGTGGCGGAATACGCCGGCGGCTACACCGATTGGGTGCGGCAACGCCCCGCACTGATGGCGGTTGTCGCAATGCCAACCGCGCCGAAGGCCACGGTGTCGGCCGGGCCAACAACGGCGGGCAAGAAGCGTCGCTTGACGTTTGCCGAGGTGGCGGAGCTCAAAGCGCTCCCCGATCGCATTGAGGCGAAGGAGCGTGAACGCGAGCTGGTGTTGGTCGCGTTGTCTGATCCTGCGGTACTGCGCGATGGTGTGGCGGCGCTTGCCGCTCACACGCGACTTACCACAGTCGATCAGGAACTCGCCGCATTGCTGGAACGGTGGGAACTGCTGGAGACTATTGTTGGCGAGTCACGGTAGACGCACGGTTCGAAGCGTTCCCCAACAAGAAAATAAACCGCAGGGGACGCAGGGGACGCGGAGAACTACACTGGTTTCCTCTGCGCCCCCTGCGTCCCCTGCGGTCCAAATATTTTTTACTTTTTGCTTTTTTCTTTTCTTGTCGAACGTTCGATCGACCTACTTCTTGACGGCCGGCGGCGGAGAAACAGGTGGCGCCAGCAACTGCTTGGCGGCCGTATCTCCGCTCGGCGCAAGCTGCGGTTGCGGCCGATCAAACCCAAACACCGACTCTCGGCGCATGGCCTTGGCGATGCCGCGCGCCTGCTTGAACACCGAATCGGATTCGGCCATCCGTCCGGCGCTGGCCAACGCTTCGGCGAGCGTGACGCCGCTGATCACGTACAAGTCGGGAATGCCCACCGAGGCATCGTCTACCCAGCCATTGCGCGCCGACAACGACTTGGTGGCGGTGAAGACGTCGTTCCACAGCGCCTTTGATCGATTGATGTCGACCAGCCCCTCACCTTGCACCATCACGGTGTCCGTGCCCGGAACGGCAATGTGGTCGAGCAGTTTCTTGGCCATCCCCTGCGTGATAACATACCGCTCGAGACCCAACTCGTACGGATAGCCGCCCGCGGTGCGACTGAAGTACATCGACCGGCCGGGAAACGCATCGCGAATCATGAAATACACGAGTTGATCAGCGGCCATCAGCTGTGGCAATCGCGGCGTCGCGACGATTCCGTTCGCCTGGAAGGCGGAGTTGGGGGGTGTCTGAATCGCCAGCGGCATGCCGTCGGCTTCGTCAAACGTCATCTTGATCGGCGAACCCGTTGGCTTCGTCCATTGGCCCGACCGGTAGATTGCCGGACCCTTCGCGGCGTCGTATTCGTATACCGGCCGCCTGATGAGCTGACGGCGATACCAGTCGGTGTTGAGCAGCGACGTATTCGCAACGATCACATCCTTGCGGATACCCTCCACTTCCTGCGCATACCACAACGGAAAGGTGTCGTTGTCGCCCACGGTGACCAGAATGCCATACGGTTCGACACTGTTCAGCAGGTCGCGGGCGAAGTCGGTGGTGTCGGTTTGATTGGCCCGCGATGCCTGTTGCCAGTTTCCAAACAACGGCACGAGCGCGATGGCGAGCAGCGGGGACGCCATCGCGAAACTGCGCGCACGCGGCTCAAGCACCTGGTCGCGACCCAGGCGCACTTCGTCCGCGCCAAACAGGCTGGCTGCCGTTTCCCAGACGTATACAAGGCCAAGCGCGGCCCAGACACTGAGCGCCGAGAAACTCCAGAGATAAAAGTAGTCACGGTCGCGCACTTCGCGCTCCACTGAGTCACCCAGGTCAGGTGCCTGCGAGTGTCCGTACTTGAAGTTCAGGTAGAAGATCAGGGCCAGCGTCATCGTGAATACGAGTGGCCCGAAAAACGAAAAACTTTGTCGGTCCTTCTTGTAGTGCATCCACCCACCGATGCCACTCAAGATGAAGAAGAACACGGCCAGACCATTCTGCAGACCCGGACGTTCGCTGTACGCGTCGCGCAGAAACTGCCACTTGTAGTACATCCAATACATGCCGATCTGCGCGGTGAACGGTGCCTGACGTTCGCCCAGTTCCGGCTTGCCGTACTGGCCGCGGTTGAAGTTGTACATAAAGCGGTCGTAGGTGAGCTTCGAGAACGTGCATCCGAACTCGAGCTTCGTCACGCAACCGGTCGGTTCGCCCTCATTGATCGCCGGGAAATGGGCCGCGCGAATCGGTTGTGTGGCAAAGGGTGTCATGCCAAACACCAGCGCAGCACCACAGGCTACCAGCAGTTTCCAGCGCAGCAGGAAACTCGGTCGGCGAATGATCACCGCGAGTCCCACGGCCGGTGCCGCGAGCATGCCCGCCATATGATTGGCGTAGCCCAGGCCCAACACGTAGGCAATGAGCACCAGCAATCGATCGCCAATCTTGTCTTCCGGGTCGTCGCACCAGCGCACCGTGAGCCAGCAGATCACGGCCAGTCCAAGCAACGACACGGTGTACACCTTTTCGTTCACCACCGACTGGTTCCACACGGTGAACGAGGTCGCGCCGATGAGCACGGCCAGCGAGCCGCCTACGATGCGCTGCCACCGCCGCGGCAACCATCCGACCAGCACACGTTCGGTAACCAGAAACCAGAATCCCGCCGAGATAGCGCTTGATACGGCCGCGAGCACGTTGATGCGCATTGCCACCGTCGGCGCGATGGGCAGAATCGCGAACACGCGGCCAACGAGCACGAAGAACGGGTTGCCAGGCGGGTGCGGAATGCCAAGCACGTAGGCCGCCGCGATGTACTCGCTGGTGTCCCACATGGACGTGGTGGGCGCAAGGGTCAGCACATACAGGACGAGCACCATCAGGCCGGCGATTGATGCCGCAAGGTAGGACGGCCGGTAGTCGAGATCGGCGGTGCCGGTAGCCACGCGGGAAGGCGCCCGCGGTGGAGCAGCCGCCGCGGCGGAAGCGATGGTCATGAGGTTGACGGAGTCGAAGTCGGGAGGGGCAGAACTACAAACTAACTGCGGTTGGGGGACCGCCACAGCAGGTGAGGGAAGTCGTTCCGCAGCATCCTCCTCTCGAAAGGCACCCACCATGCCAACCTAACAACCGCCAACCCATCACCTGAAGCTGCTCGCCGGAAGATCTGATCGACGCGCGAGGATTTCAGCCGAACAGCCGCAAACGGCTTGGTCGGTCAAGACGTTGTCGGTTGTCGGGCAAGATCTCATTGCGCCCGAGGCATCTCCCGGCCAGCAGCTTCAGGCAATGGGTTGGCAGTTGCTTGTTTGCGGGGTAGGTGACTTTTCGTCAATGTCTGAACAGTCGCTTGCCGGTAAAGATCATTGCCATCCCATGCTCGTCCGCGGCGGCGATCACGTCGGCATCCCGCACCGAACCTCCGGGTTGCACGATTGCGGTTACGCCGGCGGCTGCCGCGTGATCGACTCCGTCACGAAACGGGAAAAACGCATCCGATCCCAGCGATGCACCGACGGTGCTGTGCCCCAGACTCGTGGCCTTATGCACCGCAAGGAATGAGGCATCAACGCGGGACATCTGTCCGGCGCCAATGCCGATGGTGGCGCCTTCGCGTACCAGCACGATCGCATTCGATTTCACGCTGGCTACGGCCCGCCACGCGAATGTGAGGTCGCCTTGCTCCTCGCGAGTGGGTTGACGCTTGGTCACGGCATTCCAGTGGGCCGGCACCTCTGGCACCGGCGCGCGATCCTGCACCAACAACCCGCCCCGTACGCGCTTGTAGTCCATGCCACCGACCGGCCACAGCGCGCGACCGGCGAGCACCCGAAGATTTTTCTTGCGCACCAGGATCTCCACTGCATCATCGGCGAATGAAGGCGCCACGATGCATTCCACAAACAGACTCGAAATGGTTTCGGCCGCCGCCACATCGACCGGAACGCTGAACGCGATTACCGAACCGAACGCCGACACGGGATCGCAGGCCAGCGCCTTTCGGTACGCGTCCAACGCATCGACGCCAGTGGCCAATCCACACGGCGTGGTGTGTTTGATGATGGCGCACGTGGGTTGGTCACCGAAGGGTTCGATGGCCAGCATCGCGCCTTCCAGATCCAGCAGATTGTTGAACGACAGTTCCTTGCCACCCAGTTGCTTGAGCGCGCCCAGGCCGGCTTCCGGGCGCTCCACATAGAACGCGGCCCGCTGCTGCGGATTCTCTCCGTAGCGGAGCGCCTGCTGCTTTTCGAAGGCTAGCGGATATCGATCCGGGAACGGTTCCCCTCGCTCGCCAGCAAACCACTGCGCGATCGCGGCGTCATAGCCGCTGGTGTGCCCAAACACCTTTTCGGCCAGCCGCCGTCGCAATCCGGGATCGTCTCCGCCATTCAAAA
>JANOKE010000862.1:0-1754 GCA_031419135.1 Gemmatimonadaceae bacterium | reverse complement strand
GGCCGGCGCTTCCCGATCCCGGCGGAATGCTACAGCTGGCCTGTGAGGCAATTTCGACGGTGGGGAACTGTCCGGCGGCTCGAGTGAGCTGGAAGGTGCTGTCCTTGAATGCCTTTGCCGAATTGAAACAGTACACCGGGGCCGTGGTGCCCAGCACCGTCCGGAAACTGCGAAACATTTGCGGCCACTTGTAGTCGGTGCCACCCGACGGATTGCCCCAGTAGTCGAACGCACCAATCACGTAAATAGCGTCGACGGCGCCTCCGTTGAAGGCCGTCTTCATACTGGCGAGCATTCTCTTGAACTTGTCGGACGGCGTGCCGCAGCTGAAATGTGCGCCGACCAACGTGCCATTGGCGACACTGCAGGTTACGGTCGTGCAGGTGCTGACGCCGGGATAGCCGATTGTGCTGGTGTCGGTGCCGACGCCCTCCTCGTAGATCACTTTCATGGTGTGTTGACCTCTGTGAACAATGGTAGGCGGGAAGCGTTGGCACGATGCAGCGGGCAAGTCCGCGCGTGACCGTGGAGGCAGTCCCTGTGATTCCCAACGTACTTCACCTTCGCCGTCATCGCAAACAACATCGGCGTGTCGGCATGCACGATCGTCGTCGATGACGGCGATTGGTCCGACGCGGGGTGTCGATACATCGAGCCGGCGCCGTGGTCGCGCGTGTTGTAAAGCGCGCACTACGTGCGGGCGGTCGCGTGCCGCTCGATCCACGACGCGATGCCAGGCTCCGATCGCGCGCCCTGCGCCACCTCGAGCATCAGCAGGATCTTCTCGTCGTCGGGTGCCTGCACATGCCAGCCATTCACGTAGAGAAAGGTGATGCCGGCCATATACGCGGTCCGCTTGTTGGCATCCTGATATCCGTGATTCTTGGCGAGTCCGAACACGTACGCGGCGGCGCATTCGAAGAGCGACGGCTCGTACGCAAAGCGGTTCCGCGCACGCGCAATCGCCGATTCGATGCTTCGTTCAGGACGCCGAGGTTCCCACCATGATCCTGCAGTGGCCCATTGTGGATCAGGTCGACGATTTGGCGAGCGCGCCAGCCCGGCTCCATGCGTTACAGCTTCGCCAGCGCGGCCATCGCGGCCCGGTTCTCGTCGCGGGGTCCACGGCCGTCAACAAATCCGCGCCGACCGAGCCGCCGATCTTCTTGAGCGTAATGGTCTGCACCATGGTGGGCTTCGTGAGCTCAAAGGTTAAGGTCAAGACGACCGCATGTCGAAAGTATAACATATATTAAACTGATTGCAACCATGCCACTCATTACAACCATGCCACTCAATAGTATAGATCTCTTCAATCTGATCTATACAGGTATCTATGGCTCTGAGCATCAAGGATCCCGAAACCGATCGTCTGGCCCGCGCGCTCGCCGATGCCACCGGCGAGTCGTTGACCGAGGCCATCCGTCGCGCGCTCGCCGAGCGTCTTGCCCGCGAGATGCAGCGCGGCACGCACTCCCGCATGCAGGCTGGCGTGCGGCGCGTGCAGGAGCGGTTGGCGAGCTTGCCGGTACTCGACGCGCGCGATGCCGACGAACTCCTGGGCTACGACGAGTACGGCGTTCCGCGCTGACCATGGTCATCGATTCGTCGGCGCTGGTCGCGATCATGCAAAACGAACCGAACGCCACGCGCCTCGTCGCGGCGATTGAGCAGTCCTCGGTGCGACTCATCTCTGCGGGGACCGTGATCGAAGCGGCGCTCGTGTTGCTGGGACGCTTCGGCGAGCGCGGCGA
>JANOKE010000861.1:0-2061 GCA_031419135.1 Gemmatimonadaceae bacterium | reverse complement strand
GTTTGCCTTGAACAGCCCAAAGGGCCGCTCGGGCACCTCAGCAGGTTGCCTTTCTTCACGCCAAAGAGAGAATGAACCGCGAAGTGCGCCAAGGATTGGTATGAATCAACTTTGCGAACTTTGCGAACTTTGCGGTTCAATTGTCTGGCGAAGCGGAGTTGGGATCCAGAAGGAGGAGGACCCCCCGAATCAAGTTCTAGAAAGGCACCCTGCCGTCAATGTGCCTGCCCTTGATGCACGCGTTTTACCCACACGATTCCACGAAGAGCCAAAAAATAGGAGTCAGCCCTTCACGGGCGATGCCGCAGAGGTGCCTTGCATTGACGCCAGTTCCGCCTCGCGAAAGGCTCGCTGCACCATCCGGGCGAGCATTACGCCCAGTACCACGGTAATGATGATGCCAAAGGTCAGCAGCACTGGCGATACTGCCGCCGAGCCATCCGGTCGTGTACCGGCGCCGGCAACGCTACCATACGCTGCAAAGGTGACCACGATCGGCGCGAGCCCGAGCGTTCCGACAACGAAGTCGCGCAACCGCACGCGCGTCACACCCAAGGCGTAGTTCGACAACACGAACGGAATCGCCGGTGAAAGGCGCAACAGAAATACCAAACGCAACCCGTCTTCCCCGATCACCCGGTCGAGTGTGGCCAAGGTGGGGTTGGCGGCGACCCTGCGTTCCACGAGCGACCGTGCCAGGTGGCGGGCGATGAGGAAGGCCAGTGTGCCGCCCATCAGGGCGCCGCACATCACCAACACCGAACCCTTCACCACGCCAAACACCGCGCCGCCTGCCATGATGAGCAGAAACGCCGGCAGCATGAACACCACGACGGCGATGTATGCCCCGACGAAGGCCACTGGTGCCCACGCGCCAAGCGTGTGGACCCACGCCGAGAATTCGGGAAGCCATGGTGACACCAGACGTCCCAGCAGCACGCCGAAAATGATCGGTACGCCAATCCCGGCGACACGAGCGATGACACGGAAATCGAAACGCATCCCGGAAGTGTACCACGATCACCACCGGGGAACGACAGCACACGTTCGTGGCACGCTGGCGCGCCGCCTTACGCGGGCGCATGGTTGGGCATGCAAAAACGCCTGATCCCGTTCTTGGTGGCCAGTGTCGCCGGTGCCACCGTCGGCTGCGCCAAGGCCGAACGACAAACGGTCACGCTCGCCGTCGTGAATGCGCGCGTGTGGACTGGCGACTCGGCGAGTCCGTGGGCGGACGCCATCGCAGTCTCGGGCGAACACATCGCCGCGGTCGGCACGTCGGCCACCATTCGCGACGGTTTACCCGCGTCGGCACGCGTGGTTGATGCCAACGGTGCGATGGTCACCCCCGGTTTCATCGACAGTCACGTGCACTTCAACGACGGTGGCTTCGCCTTGGCCTCGGTGCAACTGCGCGATGCGAGAACTCGCCAGGAGTTCATTCAACGCGTCGCGGCCTTCGCCAAAACTCTCCCTAAAGGCACGTGGATCCGCAACGGCGATTGGGACCACACCAACTGGGGTGGAGAACTCCCCACACGGGCGTGGATCGACTCAGTCACGCCCGACAATCCGGTATGGATCAATCGGCTTGACGGGCACATGAATCTGGCCAACTCGTTAGCCATCGCGGCCGCGAACATCGATAAACGCACCCACGATATCGCGGGCGGCACCATCGTTCGCGACGCGACCGGGGCGCCGACGGGAATCTTCAAGGATAACGCGATGTCGTTGATTGACGCGGTGCAGCCGATGCGGAGCGACGCGGAGTGGGATCGGGCGCTCGATACTGCGATGACGCACGTTGCGGCTCGCGGCGTGACGAGCGTGCACCAGATGGGCGGGTGGGGCGACCTGGCCGCCTTTCGTCGTGCCAACAGCGCCGGGAATCTGCGCACGCGAGTCATCGCGCAGGTTCCGCTGTCCGACTGGGCGCGTCTGCGCGATGACATTCAGAGAAACGGGCGCGGCGACGAGTGGCTGCGCATTGGTGGACTCAAGGGATTCGTGGATGGATCGTTGGGTTCGCACACCGCAGCGATGCTGGCGCCGTTCACG
>JANOKE010000860.1:0-9655 GCA_031419135.1 Gemmatimonadaceae bacterium | reverse complement strand
CGTCCCCATGCTCGGCGATGAGTTGTCGGGCGTACTTGGAAATGGGGTGAAACGGGTCGTCGTTCACCTCGCTGCCCGAGACCACCGGCATCTGCTCGTCGAGCAGCGTCACCAGCGCTCTCAGAATGCGCGACTTGGCCTGACCGCGAAGTCCCAACAGGATGAAATTGTGGCGGGCGAGGAGCGCGTTGACAATCTGCGGCATCACCGAGTCTTCGTAACCAAGGACCCCGCTAAAGAGCGGGCCGCCCTCCTTGAGGCGTGCGATGAGATTGCGGCGAATTTCGTCCTTGACACTGGCCGGACGTGACGACGCATGAGCGGAGCGACGAAGCGCGCCGAGAGTATCTGGGAGACGGGACACAAAACCTCAACGTGCGAGTGGACTTGGCGCGATGCTGTATGAGTACCGCAGCCGGGGGCAGAGTTCCGGCAGAAGCGTGCGAGATCTTGTCTGCCAGGTCCTTCCTGAATCGCCGAACCGCTTGTGGGAACAGCGCTTGACTATTGACCAGCTCGCTAAAAAAATCTTGACAGTACAGTCTGGTCTGCTAGATTACCTGTGCTATATCCCCGTCGGCTTTCTGCCGGGGGGGCCGTGCGCTTTTCCTGAGGCACGGCGCATCCTACGCCACTGCTCGGAGAAATACCATGAAGCGCATCGCCCTTTTTGCTGTTGCTGGACTCGTGTTGGCGGCCTGTGCCGCCAAGGAACAGGCCCCGATGGCTGATTCCACTGCCGCCATGGCTGCTCCGGCCGCTGCTGCTCCGGCCGCCGCGATGGACACCGGAATGATGAAGCCGGATACCACCAAGATGGACACAACCAAGCACTAGTCTTGGCCTCTTGTTTGGGTCTCGGCCCGAACGACAAGCGGGGCGCGTTTTTCGTAACGCGCCCCGCTTTATTTTCGAGGTGGTCTACTCGAATGGTAGCTCGACCACACGGGCCGCGATCGGCCCGTTGTCCGTCGCTACGCTCACCCAATCACCCGCTGCGACCTCACGACGGATCATTGCCAACGCAATCGCAGCCAACCGCGGCGACGTCACGGAGCTGCGGACGTCACCGACCATCTTTCCGACCGCGTCGGCTACTTCGGCGCCCAGCGGGAGTGGTGCATCGGCTCGGAGGCCGCGAAGGTGCTTGTTGACGTGACCGCGAAAATGCACACGCGCCACGGTTTCCTGACCCGTGTAGCAGCCCTTGGAAAATGAGATTGCGCCCAGCGTGTCGAGGTTGGCTTCCTGCGGGATCGTGTTCTCGTCCATATCGATGCCCATCACGGGCCAACCAGCCTCGACCCGCGCGACCTCCCAGACAGCGGGAGTTCCCGTTGCGACAGGCACCGACACGAGGCGCTGCTGTATCTGCTCAGCATCGACGGTAGTGCCGAGCAGCAGTACTACCGGAACGCTGCCCATCGGCGGCGCGGGATAGATCTGCAACGGCATGCCGTGTGTCGCTGCCTCAACGGCCAGTTGAGCGTGAGCGCCAACCACCATCCACGCCCTGTAGTGATCGGATTCGTCGGTGACCTTGCACAGCCGAGGATTGACGTACTTGCGCGCGAGGTCGAGCCACGCAGCAGCTGCCGTTGGCAGCACGTGCATCATCAACGTGGCGTCATCAACGCGGACGATGAGCATGTCGGTGACCATCTTGCCTTTCGGGGTCAACGCCGCCGCATGGAGACTGGCTCCAACGGCCAACGCGGCCACATCGTTGGTGACCAGCCCGTTCAGCGCGCTCACCGCCTTGTCGCCACGAAAGGCACTCCAATGGCCCGGGGATTCGAACCAGACGGCACTGGAGCGGAGAGCGGCATAGGCCACGCGTTCATTGGCAGAGAGAGGAGCAGTCATTGAGGCAAGCTAGCCAGAGTTTCCCGCCGCGCGGGCGATAGCGGTGCTAAGCGGTTGGGAGGCCGACGGATAGCCTCGGGGCAGCGTATATATTAACTTAACTACGCGGTCGGCATGCGGAGTGCAGCGATGAGGCGCGTCCGGAGCGGCCTTGGTGTTTCGAGTTGCGTGATCGCGCCGTTAGACGAAGCGGGCCACCACGCACTGGTGGCATACCACAACGCTGGCCGACGACTTCACGGTGGCCGATGCCAGCGAAGATGACTGCTACGCCGCGATGGACTGGCTCGTGGCGCGTCAGGATCGGATCCAGCAGAAACTGGCCGCCCGCCATTTGCAGGACGGCGGGTTGGTGCTCTACGATTTAACGTCGAGCTATTTCGAAGGCGCGTGCTGTCCGCTGGCCAAACGCGGGTACAGCCGCGACGGCAAGCGGGGCACCCTGCATGTGAACTATGTGGTGATTACGAATGCGGGTGGCTGCCCCGTCGCCGTGTCGGTGTATGACGGCAACACGGCCGACAGTCGCACGCTCTTGCCCGCGGTCCAGCAGGTCCGCGCAGACTTTGGGATCGCGCACGTGGTGAGGGTGGGCGATGTTCCGCCGAGCGAAGTGGCAACGGAATCAGTTTCCCAGGAATCTTGGCTGGGCATCACGCGTCAAGCAGCGGCGTACCTATCGGAGCGATCTTTTCGAATTCCACGCAGACACGAAACGAGATCGGGCTGTTTCGCTTTTGGTGAGCACGCGTGACGGTGTGATGAGGCGATGCGTCCTGCCAGCGTTTCGATGCCCCGCCTCGCCCCCGTTTCGTTCGGATCGCAGGTTAGAATAGGTGCGTCCTCGTCCAGTTCGGGCCATGAAAATGGAGCAGCGATGAAAATCACTGGATCAAGCGTTCGACTCGTGACAGTTCTTACGTGCCTTCATAACGCTTGCGGGTCCGCAACCGAGCCGTCCAAACGTAGGCTGGCATACGTCGATTCACGACACAACGGTCGGATCGATGTCCCCGACACTGTGCGCGCGAACGCGCCAGTGCAAGTGACGGTTTACGCTGTTGAGAGTAGTTCGATCGAGTGCAACACTCCGTCCGGCACGAACGTGAGCCAGATCAACAACCTGGTACGCGTTGAGGTGTTTGTCAGAAGCATGAGCAACGGTAATCAGACGTGCAAAGCGGACATAAAACTCTACCCATTTACTCTCTCGGTGACATTCCCGACTGTCGGAAGCGCAACGATTCGCGCAATCGGACGAGGTCCGTCAGACGTACTGTTCGCCGCGAGCGACTCAGTGTCTAGAAATGTTATCGTGGTTCCATAGCGCGCGCGTCGAGTAGACGTCCCCGCCAACCGAGGCGACTGTCCAGACTACGTGGGCAACTTTCGAGCAACAGGCCAACGCCGATAGGCCCGCAATAGCTGAGGATCTTAGGCCAAGATTCAAGGCTTAGACGGGCATGCTCCACCCGCCGCCTGCCGAACGTGTCAATGTGAACGAGTTCGTCACTGGGAGCATCGAAGCCATCGAATCCTACTCCGGGACTGCACAATCGCCCGATGCGATGCTCCCGTCTCAATTCAACGTGCGGCGTACTCGCACTACATTGGTGATTGACGACGGGGGACGGGAGTCGAGCGAGAGGTGCACGATGCTGACGTACCGCTGCGTGACCGCGACAGCGTACGCCCCCAGTTCGAACGCCGTTCGCCCGGTAGAAACGTGCGAGGCATCCAACCGACGCGTGATTTCTCCATACGCACTGTCGAGCGTTGACGCACCGCGGATGCGTGGCGCATCATCAGCGCAACGAACCATGCTGAAGGCCGGCTCAAGATCGGTGAGTTGCAGCACTCGCTCCACGTCGCGACGCACGGAGTCGGCGCGCAGCACCACTCTTGCACCGGCAGACTGTTGCGCGTCGATCCACGCCCGTGCGTTGGGTAGGAGCGCAACGCCCTGCGCCATGCGTTCCGAAATGTGCTGCTGCGCACGGAGCGTGACGACGTCGACAAGAGTTGGATCGGTCGGTCCCAGGAGCAATTCGACTGTCTCGAACAGTGCGCGCCCGGGCAGCGCGTGCCGGATTCGGTCAGGAGCCACCGCAATGCCTTCCGTGCCGAGCGTCGACGCAATGGCGTCGGCCCGCAGATCCAGCGTGTCGGCCAGCAAGCCGTCGAAGGCGACGATCCGCGCGTGCATGTCAGCGCGGCGCGTTGCCGCCGTAACTCGCGTCGAGCAACTCCACCGGATGCACCACACGCATCGTCGAGCCGATGCGCAAGAGGCCGGCGCCAATCTGCATCATGCAACCTGGATTGCCTGTCGCGATGAGAGACGCATTGGTGGCTGCGATTCGCACGAGTTTGGGTGCCAGCACGGCGTTTGACGTATCGGGCTCCACGAGATTGTAGATACCCGCACTGCCGCAGCACTGATCGGCATCCTCGAGCGGTACGAGGTTGAGTTCTGGAATGGCCGCCAATACGGCCAATGGTTGTTGTACGACACGTTGTGCATGCATCTGGTGACATGGCGGATCGTGTGTCACGCGCAACGGCAGCCGAGCACCCTGACGCGGACCGACCAGCGCCAACAGCTCGCTCACGTCGCGGGCGCGGGCAGCAACCGCATGTGCGCGCGTCGTCCACTTGGCGTCGTCCTGCAAGAGATGCCCGTACTGTTTGACCATCGCACCGCAGCCGGCTGAGTTGATGGCGATGGCGCTCGCACCGCTGGCTTCGAACGCCACGATGTTACGCTTGGCCAGCTCACGGGCGCCGCTTAGGTCACCTGCGTGTGCATGCAGCGCACCGCAGCAATGCTGATTGGCCGTGTCGACGAGCGTGTAGCCATTGTGCGTGAGCACCCGCCGCGTCGCGGCGTTGACGTGACCGAAGAGGCCGTGCATGACGCAGCCGGTCAGGCAGGTGACGGAGCGTTCGGTGTCGGGAGACGGGAGACGGGAGACGGGAGACGGGAGACGCTCAACGGCAGACCGGAGACGCTCAACGGCAGACAGGAGACGAACGGGCGATGTGGAAGCCAACATGGCCATCGGAAAAGCGAATCGCTCGGGTAGCACGCGTGCCAGCCATCGCGGAAGTCCGGTATTACGAACCTGTCGCGCGAGAAACAGTCCGACGCGCAACATCGTGGTGCGCGTGAACACGGCAAGCACGACGCGCGCGACCCACGGGATCCCGCGTACCGGCGCCATGGTTGCGCGCGTGGCTTCGAGCAGTGCGCCGTACGGCACACCCGACGGGCACGCGGTTTCGCAGGCACGGCACCCCAGGCACCGATCGAAGTGGCTGCCCACGTCGGCGTCATCCAGTGCGACATCGCCCTCGAGCAATCGACGCATGAGCACGAGACGACCACGCGGACTGTCGTTCTCGTCCTCGAGATTCACGTAGGTTGGGCAGGCCTGCAGACAGAATCCGCAATGCACACAGGCGTCAAGACCGGCTGCGGCATGGGCGAGCGGAGTGCCCGGAAGCGCACAGGCCGGTGATGCGCCGGCGATCACGCTCATGTCGAACGTCCATGATCGCGCACGTCATCTCGAGCCATCATAGCGAACCACTCACGGTGGTGACATCATGGCGACCGCCGACGTGGCCTCGCCCAAAATGCCGGGATTGAGTATTCCCGCGGGATCAAACGCCTGGCGCAGCCGCTGCGAAATCCGATCGTTGACCGCCGATGGCACCGCGGTCCAGGCCTGCGACGGCACACGCTCGACGATGGCGCGTTCAGGGATGGACCACGGCGGGTGTTCGGTCGCGTCGGTCTGACACGAGACGCGCAGCGCACCGCGAAGCGGCTCCATGACGGTGCGCACCTGCGTGGCCTGCCGCTTGGTTCGCCATATCTCGAGGCGACGCCAAGTGGCGGACATACGAAGTGGTGCGTCGGTGATGCGCAGCACGGTGTTGCCCGTCTCCAGCGTGCGAATGGTGTGCCAGATGGCGCTCTCCACAACCGACACGGCTCCGAGCCCGGCGAGAGCGCTGCGCTGCGCGTCAACGCGTGCGCGATTGCCGGTGGCGCGGGCGAGCAACAGGACTGACGATTCGGGCAACGCGTGCAGGCGACGTACCGCTGCCGGTGCGTCGTGCGCGAGCAAAACGAGCGCGGCGAGTGACGACGTCACGCCGAGCATGACCGCGCTGTTGAGTTGTTCCACCAGTGCGCGTAGCGACGCATCGTGCGCGTCTGGTGCACCGGGCAGCTCGATGCCGAGGGCGAAGGTTTCGTCCACCGCGGGCCGCGCGTGCAGCCGAAGGCTGGCTTGCGTGATAACGCCCAACGTTCCCCACGCGCCGGTCGCGAGTCGGACCAGATCGAATCCCGCCACATTCTTCACCACCCGACCGCCGGCACGCACCGCGGTGCCGTCGCCCGTTATGAAGGAGACTCCGAGGATCAGGTCACGCACCCGGCCGTAGCCAAGCGCGAGTGGCCCGGATGACGCGGTGGCAATCGTCGCGCCGATAGTGCCGGTGTCGAGGCCAGATGGAGACGTGTACGGCTCAAGGGCCAACCACTGGCCGTGTGGCGCGGTGACCTGCGCGATTTCGTCAAGCGTCGTGCCGGCGTGCGCCGTGAGGACGAGATCACCGGGCACGTACTCGATGATACCGCTAAGGTGTCTCGTGGAGATACAGTGTGGCGCCGAGACCGGCCGACCGGCGGTGAGCCAGGTCCCGGAGCCAACGATGCGCAGCGGGATCGCGGAGGCGTAGGCATCAGCGATGGCCGACTGCAACGCGGCGGCTGACTGCATCATGCCGACACCCGCTGCGCGCGCCCCTGCCCATGCCATTCCCGACAACTCTTCACCGGCACCACCTTCCCCGGATTCGCCCTCCGCTCCGGATCGAAGCTGTCCCGCACGGCACACATCATCGACAGCGAATCGGCGTCGAACAGCTTGGGCATGTAGTCCAGTTTGTCCAACCCCACACCATGTTCACCCGTGATGGTGCCGCCGGCGTCGATACAGGCCTGCATGATCTCCGTCATCGCGGCGTGTACCCGTTCCGACGCGCCGGGTTCGTTGGGATCGTACGGAATATTCGGATGCAGATTGCCGTCGCCTGCATGAAACACGTTACAGACCTTCACGCCATGCCGAGCACCGATATCGGCGATGGTTGCCAGGATTTCCGGCAATCGGGTGCGTGGTACGACCGCATCCTGGACCACCAGCGCAGGCGCGATGCGGCCCATGGCTCCGAAGGCTTTCTTGCGTCCCTGCCACAACTTCGTGCGCTCGTTGTCGGTGGCCGCGATGCGCACATCACGCGCGCCCTGATCGCGGCAGCAGGTACTGATGGTTTCGACATCGTCCTGCAGTCCCGCCTCCAATCCATCTACTTCGCACAGCAGAATCGCCGCGGCGTCGATGGGATACCCGGCAGCGTAAATCGACGCTTCGATCGCACGAATCGTGGCGTTGTCCATCATCTCGAGTGCTGCCGGAACGATGCCGGTGGCGACGATACGCGTGACGGCACTGGCGGCGTCATGCAGACTGTTGAAGTCGGCGAGCAGCGTGCGAACGGCTTGCGGTAACGGCACGAGACGCACCCACACGTCGGTCGCGACGCCAAAACAGCCCTCGGAACCGACAAACAGTCCCAACAGGTCGTATCCGTCGGCGTCGCCGTACGGATCACCGAAACGCCGGACGTCGCCACTGGGCAGCACGACATCCAACGCCACGACGTGATTGAGCGTGACGCCATACTTGAGGCAGTGCGGACCACCGGCGTTTTCGGCGACATTGCCGCCGATGGTGCAGACCGTCTGACTGGACGGATCCGGTGCATAGTGCAACCCCATGGGTGCCACCGCACGAGAGAGTCGCGCGTTGACGACACCAGGTTCAACGTGCGCCACGCGATTGCCCGCGTCGACGTCGATGATCCGTGTGAGTCGATTGAGTCCCAGGAGCACTGTGCCATCGGCGAGTGCGCCGCCGGACAAACCGGTGCCGGCGCCGCGCGGCACAAAGGTCACGCGTTCCCGGGCGAGGAGTCGTACCACGGAAATCAACTCCTCGCGCGTGCCCGGAAACACGGCGAGCCGCGGATGCGCGCGATAGCCAGGCAGCGCATCGGTTTCGTAGGCCAGCAACTCGGCCGACCGCTGCTTAACCCAGCGGCTACCGACAATTGACGAGAGGTGCGAGACGAGCACGTAGTGCGGGGTTGAGCGGTGGCCTGACGGCGAGATTGAAAACTACTGACTGACAGGCAGAGGCACGCGATGCGCCACAGCAAATCGGGCGGGCATCTGCAACCCGCAGATGCCCGCCCGAATGCCAGGCGTTCGATGCCGTTTTTCGAGAACTCCGGTCAGTCGGTGCCCCAGAATCCAGCCAGTGCGCGGCCATCGGGCGATTCGCGCAGTTTTTCGAAGGCGCGCTCACGGATCTGCCGGATCCGCTCGCGCGTGACGCCCATCAGTGCTCCGATGCGCTCCAGCGTCATCGCTTCCGCCCCTTCATCAAGACCATAATACAGGTACAGGATCTTTCGTTCGCGCGGTGTGAGATACTTCCGGAAAACGCGATCGATGAACTCGCGCATCAGCCGGAAGTCGGTGCCGTCTTCGATGTCGGCGTGCGTTTGACCAGCGAATCGCTCGCCGAGGGTTGAGGCTTCGCGGTCCTGACGATCGATCGGCGCATCGAGCGAAACTTCGGTGCTGGTGATTTGACGCGCGTTGCGGACCTGCTCAATGGGTTCCTGGAGAACCCGTGAGATCTCCTCGTCAGTGGGCTCACGATTGAGCACCTGATTGAGAACCATCTCCGCCCGTGCCATGCGGATGAGCTGCGAATTCTGGTTGAGCGGGATGCGCACACTGCGCGTTTGCTCGGCGAGTGCCTTTAGCACCGCCTGACGAACCCACCAGACCGCGTACGAAATGAACTTGACACCTTGATCGGGATCGAACTTGCGAACGGCCTTGAGCAATCCCTCGTTGCCGATCGCGACAAGCTCGGACAAGTCGAGTCCGTGCCCCTGATACTTTTTTACATAGGAGATCACGAACCGGAGGTTCGCCGTCACGAGACGTTCAGCAGCCGTCTCGTCACCCTGTTGCGCCAATCGCGCCAAACGTCGCTCTTCGGCGGCGTCGGTGATGAGTGGCAGTTTCTGAATGTCGTGGAGGTACTGGTCGAAGGCGGTTGAGGGGGAGGATCGAAAGAATCCTTTGGAGGATCGGGATTCCGAGCTTCGTACGGCGGCTGCTGACGGCATACACGCCCTCGCCGAATGTTACCGGTGGGCTGACCCGGACGGGCCAGCCCGAATAGGTGGGAACGCCACGATAATGGCCGGATACGGCGCGGTCAATGAAAACTTTGCGGCGAGCATAAATGTGATCTATTTTTCAGCATGTGTGCGCACTGATCGAGCACTGGCGCTATCCTGAGCGGTCACTGTCTTAAAGAAGTCGGTCAAGGCCAGTCGCACGACCTCGTCGGTTACCGATACCGACCACTGATCCATGGCGGACTCCATTGCTCCGATGCCGCAGGGAAGCGAGTACCGCACGGCGCCCGACCGGGTCTTCTTGTCGCCCTTGGTCGCGAGTAACAGCGACTCGACGGACAATCCTGCCGGCAGCGTCGACGGTAACCCGGCGGCGTGCACCGCACCGATAATTGAAGTCCGCATTCCGACCGGCGCGAGTCCAATCACCTCGGCGATCCGTGCTTCGATTACCATGCCGATCGCTACTGCCTCGCCGTGTGCGACTTGG
>JANOKE010000859.1:0-2958 GCA_031419135.1 Gemmatimonadaceae bacterium | reverse complement strand
CGATCGGGTGGCAGTGGCCGAAAGTGCCTCCACCAAGGTGGCGTGACTTGGCTTCTGGGCCAGCTATCGAATGCCGTGACGGTGCTACAATTGTGTGGAAAACCTGAAGCAAGCACAACTGTTTAGCGAGGAGGAGTTGCAAACCAGGCGGCCGCTGGTATTGTTAAGGTGTTGTCCGGCAACAGTTTGACCACAATACAGATGAGGCACCACAGCGACTTCTGTGCTGGCCTGGATCTTGCACTTACTAGCGTGTGGAAAAGTGCATACCGGACGTAGACCCTCTCAATCTGACTCCACCATGAAAAAACTTGCGATGATGGCGGCTGTAGCGGCGGCGATGATGCTGTCAGGTACGGCTCAGGCGCAGCCGACGTTTGATCCCGGCTCACTTGGGGCACCGCCCTGCGCCAATTCGGGCGACAACACCGCGACCATGCTCGACTGGATCAGCTGTCGCGGCTCATTTCAGGGCAATACCAATGAGATTGGTATTGGCACGTACCTGAACGCCCAGTTTGGCGGCACGTTTTCGGCTCTCGGCAGCTCCGCGGATGGCGGGTTTGGACCGTTTACGAATAGCCCCGGCGGCACAGACGGTACGCTCGGCTTCGACGGTGCGCTGAATGGCACGTTTGTGCTCGCCCTGAAGGCCTCGAATCGTATGAGTTTCTACCTGTTCGCGGGGAACGGTCAAACGAGTGTGAAGTTCAACACGCTTGGCGTGTCGCTCAATGCTCAGGGCAGTCCGAATGGCTTGTCGCATGCGGCGCTGTGGGGATCACCCGTCAACGTCGTTCCGGAGCCTTCAACCTATTTGCTGATGGCGTCCGGTTTGGCCGCGCTCGGCTTCGTCTCCCGCCGTCGTCGCAAAGGCTGATTTCGTCGCGGTCGCACACACAAAACCGCCCCGGCCAACGCCGGGGCGGTTTTGCGTTCGCGACCGCGCGGTTCCTGGGCTATTGTCGACGCCATCTCTCACCGCTGGAACGCCCTGTGCATGCTGGCCCACATTCGCTGGCCGCGCTCGCGGCGATCGTTGACATCGCCGCCGACGCGATCATCGCGCTCGATGCCGATTTCAAGATCGTGCGATTCAATCGCGGGGCCGAACACACATTCGGTTGGACGGAAGCGGAAATGATTGGTCAGCCACTCGACCGGTTGTTGCCAATGGAGGCGCGCGCGGTGCATCGCGGTCATGTGCGCACGTTTGCTGAAGGGCCTCTCGACGCGCGTCGCATGGCGCAACGCAGCGAGATTTCCGGTCTCCGACGCAATGGTGAACGGTTTCCGGCTGAGGCCTCGATCGCCCGCGTCACGATGGATGGCGATCGCACCTTCATGGTGACACTGCGTGACGTGAGTGATCGGCGACGCATTGAAGAGCGGCAGCGATTATTGGCGACCGCTGGCTGGGTGCTCGCGGCGTCTCTCGATGTGGAGTCAACGATGGCAACGGTGACCGAGCTGCCGGTACCATTGCTGGGCGACTGGAGCATGCTGGAGCTGCTGAAGCCCGATGGTAGCATTCGGCGTGTCGCCGCCACACATACGGATCCGTCGCATCTGGAATTGACCGCAGCGCTCGTGCCCCGCGCGCCTCATGCGGTAAGCAGCGAACCAGTCGTGGCGAGCGGTTCGCGCGCGGCTCATGAGGCAGAAGCCCAGCGGATTTCGGATATGCGTGGCTGGATTGCGGCCAACTTCACCGAACCGATCGACCGGCAGCGCGTGGACGCGTTGGGGGCGTCGGCAGTCCTGATGGTCCCATTGCGCGCCGGTGGACGGGCCATTGGTGTGCTGCACCTCGTTCGCACGAAACCCGGCGCGACGCATGTGCCGGAAGACGCACAATTGGCGGAGCAGTATGCGGGTCTGGCCGCCCTCGCACTGGAGAACGCACGGCTCTATCAGGAGGCGCGACAGGCAGTCCGCGAACGCGACGACATGCTGGCCATTGTCTCGCATGATCTGCGCAACCCGGTCAACGCCATTGTCCTGCTCACCGGTGCGGTGCTCGATCGCGATCGGGGTTCGGCAGCGCCAATGGAACGCGAAGACGTGGAGAGCATTCAGGCCGCGGCGCGGCAAGCGGATGACCTGATTCAGGATCTACAGGATGTCTCGCGGATCTCGGCCAGTCGGTTGCGCGTCGAACAACGCGCCATTTCCCTCGCGGAGATGGTCGACGATGCCGCGGACATGTTCGAGCCGGTGATGCGCGACGCCGGGATCGCGTTTACGACGAACCGTGCCCGCGAGTTGCCACTGCTGCGGGCCGATCGCGGACGACTGTTACAAGTGTTGTCCAATCTGCTGGGAAACGCCGTGCGCTTTACGCCGCGCGGCGGGGCCGTGACGCTGTCGTTGGATGCGGTCGGGTCGGTTGTGCGTATCGCGGTTCGCGACTCCGGCCCGGGCGTGGCGCCGGAGGATGTGCCGCGCCTGTTCGAGCGCTATTGGCAGGCACCGCGGTTGCGGCGCGCGGGCTCAGGACTCGGACTGTTCATTGCCAAGGGCATTGTTGAGGCTCATGGCGGCGAGATTGGTGTTGCCAGCGACGTAGGGCGCGGAAGTGAATTCTGGTTTACGATTCCGATGAGGTAGGGGAGGGTGTAAAGGGGAAGACGGAAGACGGAAGACGGAAGACGGAAGACGGAAGACGGAAGACGGAAGACGGAAGACGGAAGACATCCAGTCGGACAGACGGCTGGTTCCCTTGGACCCAGCAAGACTACTCATTACTTTCCTGATTGGTTGAACAGTAAATTACTCCACCCTAACCCATTGTCGGACGCACCTTCGTGATCGGCCTTGCGTTTCTCTCCGCCGCCATCATTGGGCTCACCTTAGTGGTCGTGCCACTAACTACGGTGCCATATGATCTATTGCATTCCGTTCCGGTTGGCATGCGGCAACGTGCGCGCCCGCTTCGAGAAGCAGCGTGCAATGAGG
>JANOKE010000858.1:0-1177 GCA_031419135.1 Gemmatimonadaceae bacterium | reverse complement strand
CGGAGGTCGCTCGCGTGATCCACTCGCTCACCTCGCAGCGGGCGAGTAACGGGTGACCTTGGCATAATGCGCGCAGCGCCCTCGGCCCGCGCGCCGTACTTACTGCGGGGCCATCCCCCGCGCCTCCCTCCCAGCCGGATCAATCCCATGCACTTCGTTCTCCGCACCTGCACCTGCGCCGTCGCCCTCGTGCTTGCCGCGCCGCTCGCCGCACAGGCACAACAAAAGCGACCCCTGACTCAGGCTGATTGGGACCGCTGGCAGACCATCGCCGCACCAACACTGTCACCCGACGGCAAGTGGGCGTCGTACACGCTCAATCCGCGGGTTGGCGATGGTGAGTTTGTGGTACGTTCGACGGGCGCGGCCACCGAATATCGTGTAAACGTTGGTTACACGAACCGAGAGAACAACACCCCAGGCGCCGAGCGCGGACGTGGCGGCGCCGCCGGCGCTGCACCGGCGGGCGCGGCGGGAGCGGGCGGACGCGGCGGTCGCGGTGGTGGCGGCGGTGGCGGCCCATCAGGATTCGGTCCGTTCAGCGCCGATGGCAAGTTTGCCTTCGTGATGGTGACGGCACTACCACGCGCCCAGGTGGACAGTGCGGAAGCGGCGCAACGCGCGAACCCGCGCCCTGCGCAAGGTGGTCGCGGTGCACCCGGTACGCCGCCCGCGGGCGGCGTTGGTACGGCCGCAGTCGCCAACGCGACGGCCAACAACTCGCTGCGCGTGATTCGACTGGCCGACGGCAACATTGAATCGATCAAGGGCGTGCGCGGATTCCGCGTGCCGACAGCCAACGGCAAGTGGCTCGCGTATGGCGTGGCCGACCCTGTGGCCGACTCGGTCGCCGCCGCCACGGCGGGTGGGCGTGGCGGACGCGGTGGGCGCGCCGGTGGCGCCGGTGGTGCCGCCGACGGACAGGTGGCGCGGCGCACATACGGCACGCCCGTGATGCTCCGCAACCTTGATTCCGGCGTTGAGGAAAAACTCGCCGATGTGGCGAGTTACACCTTTGACGACAGCGCCAGCGTGCTGGCGTACACGGTGACGTCGCGAGATTCCACCAGAGATGGCGTTTACCTGCGCGACCTGGCCAGCGGCACCACGCGGACCGTGATGAGCGGACCCGGTAACTATCGCGCGTTCACCTTCGATCGCGCGCAGTCGCAGTTTG
>JANOKE010000857.1:0-1440 GCA_031419135.1 Gemmatimonadaceae bacterium | reverse complement strand
GGTACAATCCGGTGCCGCAGATGGGCCCGTACGAGGCGACAAATCCTTGTGTCACGGGCGACACGCTGGTGTATACCGCCGAAGGGTTGCTGCCAATCGCCGAGCTCACGCAGCACCAGCGAGCCGCCGCCGTGACGCTCGACTCACGTTTTGGTTCAGGGGAATACGGCCCGGCAACCGCGCCGTTCGCAACCGGTGTCAAGCCGGTGTTCCGACTGTCCACGCGCGAAGGTTACGAGATCAAGGTCACGGGTGATCATCGGTTCATGACACCGCGCGGATGGGTGGAAGCGCGGGCGCTGCGTCCCGGCGACTCGGTGCATCTGCTCAATCGCAAAGGCGGTTTTGGTCACGAGGGTACAGCGGGGGAAGGGCGGGTGCTTGGCTGGCTCGTTGGTGACGGGCATATCGCGAGCAACACCGATGCGCGCGCGGCGCTGGGCTTCTGGAACGACGATCGGGAACTCGCTCCCGGATTCGCGTCCGACGTGAATGAGATGATCGCCCAGCACACCGAGGACGGTCGTCATCCCGTTGGTGTGGTGAACGTGGAGAGCCGCGGACTGTCAACGATCCGGTCGTCGCGTTTGCAGCAGTTGGTGGCCGACCGCTATCAGGTCACCGCCGCGTCGAAAACGAGTGGTGTACCACTGGCGGTGCTGCGCGCGTCGGAACCGATGCAACGCGGCTTTCTGCAGGCGCTGTTCACCGCCGATGGTCATGTGTCGGGCCATCCGAACAAGGGCGTGTCTGTTCGGCTCACGTCAATTTCCGCTCCGCTTCTGCGCGATGTTCAGCGCATGCTGCTCAATTTCGGCATTGCATCGCGACTGTACACGGAGCGTCATGCCGCCCGCACCGTCAACTTCAGCGGTACGATGTACGAGTGTCAGGCCGATCATGATCTGGTGATTGCGCGGGACAATCTGCCGCGCTTTGCGCAGGAGATTGGATTTCTCGGAACCACGAAACAGAACGCGCTGTTTTCGCGACTCGACTCGTACGGCACACGTGGCCCGTATCGCGAAACGTTTGTGGCGCGTGTTGCCTCGCTCGAGGCACTCGGCGAAGAGACGGTGTACGACCTCACGGAACCGCTCACGCACTCGTTTGTGGCCAATGGATTTGTGGTGCACAACTGCGGAGAGCAGCCCCTGCAGCCGTACGATGTGAGCAACCTGGGCTCGGTGAATGTTGGGCACTACGTTATCAATGGCGTGATGGACTGGGATGCGTTCAAGCGTGACATCGCGCTCAGCACGCACTTCCTCGACAACATTATCGACGTCAACAAGTATCCGCTGCCGGAAATCGACGCGCTGTCCAAACGCATCCGTCGTATCGGCCTGGGTGTGATGGGCTTTGCCGATATGCTGGTGCGACTCGGCATTCCGTACGACAGCGCCGAAGGCATTGAGATGGGCCGCACGGTGATGGAGT
>JANOKE010000856.1:0-6841 GCA_031419135.1 Gemmatimonadaceae bacterium | reverse complement strand
CGCGAAGGAACATTGTGCTCAAAAACCTCGTTCTTGGCGACCTTTGCGTCCTTGGCGGTAAATCCTTCGAACTCGCCCTGCGCGATGAATTCCACAAGCAATCAATCACAAAGTTTGCGAATTTCGTTGGGAAGCTTGCTGTAACGTCACAACGCTCTGCGCCCCCTGCGGTTCAATCTATTGATCCCGCTGCCCGTAGTAGGCGCCCGCTCCGTGCTTGCGCAAGAAGTGCTTGTCCAGCAGCGCCTTCGGGATGGCGCGCGTGCTCGGCGCGATCCGCAGTGTGTGATACGCCATGGTCGCGGCCTCCTCGAGGTATGAGGCATTCCACACCGCGCTCTCAACCGACGGCCCCCAGCAGAAACTGGCGTGATTGGCCACCAGCACTGCGGGCATCGTATTCGGATCCAACGACGTGAATCGTCGCACGATCGCCAGTCCGGTGTTCAGCTCGTAGTCGGTCGCAATCGCGGCTGCCGTCAGTGGTTTGGTGACCGGAATGGTGCCCTGGAAATAGTCGGCGTGCGTGGTCCCGAGGCACGGAATCTCCCGCCGCGCCTGCGCGAACGCGGTCGCGAACATGGAGTGCGTGTGTACCACGCCGCCCACTTGCGGGAACGCGCGATAGATCGCCGCATGCGTGGGCAGGTCGGATGACGGGCGCAGCGTGCCGTCAACCACGGCACCGTGCAGATCGGTCACCACCAGCGAATCAGGTGTCAGCATGTCATAGGGAACACCGCTGGGTTTGATGACAATCAGCCCCTGCTCGCGATCGACGCCGCTGGCATTGCCGAACGTGAAGCGCGCCAGTCCGCGAAGAAACAGTTCGATATTTGCTTCGCACACATCCTCGCGAAGCGCGCGCGAAACCTGTGCCCTCCTGGCACGCACCGCACGCGACGCACTCATGGAATGCCAACCCGCGTTTTCGCCTCGGCAATGATGGCCGCCATGGTGTCCCGATGCCTGGTGAAGGTGTCGTCTACGACCTGCAGCGTGGGAATCGTCGTGGGTGACAACCCCAGTGTCTCTGTACGAAAACGCCCAAAGCCAGCTTCATGCACGCCACTGCTGCCACGTCCGGGCGCCGGCGCACTCAGATGCTGGAAGAAACGCGCGTATTTGCGCCAGCGCCCTCCACCTCCGGCGTGATACATGGGGATGAACTCGTACAACGCGTCGTACGGCATCTCTCCAACGCCAACTACCTTGGGATACTTTGCGCGCAGGTTGTGCACCAACTGACGGGTCCCTTCGTGCATGTCACCGTTGGTGCTGTTCACGTGGCCACCCACGATATCCAGGAAGTACGCGTCCACGTCAAACCGCTCAATCATCTCGGCGATGCGCCCTTCCATATGCAGGCGCCATTTGTCGTCGCCAAGGTTCATGTAGGTGAGCCAGCCGTCCTGATGACGGTCGTTGTTCCAGTCCACCCAGTTCAGGTTGTAAATGTCGCCGTCAAGCTTGTGCGTGGCGCCAGATGCCACTTTGGCGTAGGCGGGCTGCTTGCGGTTGGCCGAGTTCGTGCCGTACATCGGCATCATCTTGAAGCCCAGCGTTCGGGCGTCGCTCACGAGCGTGCGAAATCCGCGCTCGCCACCCATGCGCGGCGGCACCACATAGTTGGGGTAGTCCCAGTAGTAGCGTCCATCCCATGATGCCAAGAACACCAGCACACGTTCGGCTGGAATCTGCGTGGCTATCCACCGCAGAATGGCCAACTGCTGGGCATAGTCGTTGAACATGAAACCTGTGTAGTGCATGCCGTGCAAGGTGGTCACCATCGCGATGTTACGCATCCACGGGGGCACATCCTGACGTGTCTCCCATGATGGGAGCTTGTAGGCCTTTTCGATGTGCGTCATGTGCGGCGTCATGGCGTCTTCAAAGGTGGCCGCATGCCCCAATTGCCAACGCGGCACGACCACGCGCGTATCGTTGCGCCAGGCGTCGTGCTCGTAGATCGCTTCCAGCCGAAACGCCCGTTCACCAGCCTGGTAGAAGTGGCGCTTGGGGCGCACTTTGGCGTCCTGCGATGTGAGGTACAGAAAGTCGGCGTCGGCCGCCTGAAGGATCGACACGGCCGTGGTCATGCTTTGCGGAGTGCCGGCGCCATGCAGATCGCCGGCGCCAAATGTGTAGCCACCCAGCACGTCCCCGTCGCGCGTCTCGTTCAACGCGCCGCCGCCGAATGACACCTTTCCGCGCGGTATATCGCGAATCACCGTGGTCACCGTCTTGATGGGCTTGCCCATCTCGGCCCCGATGACCCACTCGATCGTGCGACCGGTTCGCGTGAATTTGACGGACACCGTGCCGGGGGATTTCTCCTGCCCACCCGCCCATACGAGCCCGGTACACGTCAGTTCAATCGCATCGGTGTTGCCGCTGGCCCGCATGAGCGCCCGATCGAGACTGTACGTGTTCTCTTCGGTGAAGAGCAGAAAGCTGAATCGGTGATCGCCGAACACCACCGCTGGTTCGGGGAAATCGAAACTGAACTTCATGAACGAATTGCCACGCGGCGGAATGAACACGTCGCTGGTGGAATACAACTCAACGATATCGCCGGGCGCGTGAACACTTCGAACATCAAGCGGCGCGGGAATCACCGTCGCCTGGGCGGGCGACTCACCGTTGATGAAGTCGAACGGCGCCAAGGCACCGGCAACGCCAACGGTCTTGATCCAATCACGTCGCGAGAACGGCTTGGTCATCGAAGGGCAGGGAGAGGGGAGCCTCAAGTATCTCTCCTGCGCGAGGGTGTGTCGAGACCGCGGCGCGGGGATCGGCAGCATTCTGTGAATGCGTGGCGGCCATCTGGCCTCAGAGGGCGAGCGCCATGTACACGTCGGCCGAGTAGTAACGGATGGCGGCTGGCGGAGCGGTGTGCTGGAACCCCAGCGATTCGTACAGGTGGATCGCTGCGGGAAGCTGGCTATTGGAACTCAGCTCGACGCGGCTGGCGCCGGCATCACGGGCAAACTGGAGCACCGCTTCCGCGAGGAGTCTCGCGATACCGCGTCGGCGTGCCGCCGGAGCGACGGCCAGTTTCGCCAACTCGAAGATCGATGACGACACGTATATGGCCGCACAGGTCCCAACAACATCGTCACCATCGATGGCAAAGAAGACCTGGCCTCCCAATGACACGATGCAGCCTTCGGGGTCAAGCAAATACGCGACGTCGGCGTCTTCGAGCAACGCATACGATTCGAGCCAGTCGCGATTGAGCCGCTCAAACGCGGACCGATACTCGGGTCGATACGTGAGAATACGCATTAGGAGAGTAGGAAGTAGGCAGTCGGAAGTCGGAAGTACGTTTACTGCAGTACCAAGTACTCTTTACTGACCACGGTAGGAAGTACTCCTTGCCGACCGCCGTAGTAAGTACTCAGTACTGAGTGGAAGTACTTGGTACTGAGTGGAAGTACTTGGTACTCAAGTAAACGTACTTCCCCCTTCCTACTGCCTACTTCCTACTGCTCTTCGATATATCGCCTCATATCGCGCTGCCGCGTGTGTCCACGAGTGGTCTTCCCGCATACCGCGATCGCGCAGGATGGCCCAACTGGCCGGGTCCCGGTACGTGTGGAGCGCGCGGCCGATCGCGTCGGCGAAATCCCGCGCGTCGTAGGGATGAAACCGAAAACCGTTGCCTCCATAGCCTTCGCGCACTGTGTCGTTCAAGCCGCCGGTGGCGCGTACAATCGGGACGCTGCCGTATCGCAATGCAATCATCTGGCCCAGACCGCACGGCTCGAAACGCGACGGCATGAGGAACGCATCACTGCCGGCGTACACGCGCTGCGCCAATGCCGCATCGAAGCCGATGCGAACCGCTACCCGATCAGGGAATCGTCGCGCATGACGTCGGAACGCATTCGCGATATTCGGCTGTCCCGAACCCAGTACCACCAATTGGGCGTCGGTCTCGCGCACCAATACCGGCACCACCTGATCGAGCAGTTCAAGGCCCTTTTGCTCCACCAGACGGGACACGATGCCCAGCAACGGACGCTCAGCGGTCACCGGCAACCCAAAGGCGCGTTGCAGGGCGCTCTTGCACTCCGTTTTGCCCGACAGATCGTTGGCGTCATACGGCTCGATGATGTGCGGGTCGGTGGCCGGATCGAACGCCATCGTGTCAATGCCGTTGAGCACACCAACCACCCGGTCGCGTCGGCTGCGAAGCAGACCGTCCAACCGCTCGCCGTACTCAGGCGTCATGATTTCCTGCGCATACGTGGGACTCACGGTGCTGATCACGTCGCTGAAGGCAATACCGCGCGCCATGCAGTTGAACGAACCCGCGATACCCGGTCCGATGGAGTCTTCGATCATGCCCCGGTCGGCGAAACCGGTGAGCGGCAGGGAGCGCGTGCTGAACTGTCCCTGATACGCCAGGTTGTGAATGGTGAAGACTGTGGCGATGTGGCCGAAGGTGTAGGAGTAAACGGTCCTGATGTAATTGGCCAGCAGGGCCGTATGCCAGTCGTGACTGTGCACGACCTCGGGTTGCCATCCCTCCACTTCACGGAGGTGCTGCATGAGCGACAGGACACCACGCGTGAACAGAATGAAGCGACGATCGTCGTCGTGTTCACCGTAGATGGCCTTGCGTTCGAACGCCGCCGGGATATCGAGCAGATACGTGGGCACTGCGTCGTCGGCCAAACGCCACACCCGTAACTCCTCCGACCCGTACCCGACAGGCAGGAACGTGGCGGCAATTGGCCCGTCCATGGGCACGGCGCGCGCCCGCAATTCGCGGTAGCGGGGCATCACCACGCGCACCTCATGGCCGGCGGCGCGGAGGGCGGCGGGGAGCGCACCGGCCACGTCGGCCAGTCCGCCCGTCTTGACGAGGGGGGCCACTTCGGCGGCGGCAAAAAGCACACGCATGGGCACATGGGCGGAAAGACGGCTATCGGTGGCGGTTGTCGCCGAGTCGACACATGGCCAATGTACGTCAGGCGGCACCCTGCCGCCGCGCGCGACCGTTCAACATGATTCCGATATGACGCCCCCGCATCGCCACGGCACCCTCGCACGCACGGCCATGGCCTACGTGCTGGCCGGTGGGCGCGGCTCGCGCCTGTACGAGCTCACCGATCGCCGCGCCAAGCCGGCAGTCTATTTCGGCGGCAAGACTCGCATCATCGACTTCGCCTTGTCGAATGCGCTCAATTCCGGCATTCGCCGCATCGGCGTGGCCACGCAGTACAAAGCGCACAGTCTTATTCGGCATCTGCAGCGCGGCTGGGATTTCTTCCGGCCCGAGCGTAACGAAAGCTTTGACATTCTGCCGGCCAGTCAACGGGTGTCCGAAACGCAATGGTATGAAGGCACGGCCGATGCCGTGTTTCAGAACATTGACATCATTGAGGCCTATCACCCGGAGTTCATGGTGATTCTGGCCGGCGATCACGTGTACAAGATGGACTACGAGCTGATGCTGCAGCAGCACGTAGACCAGAACGCCGACGTGACCGTAGGCGTGCTGGAAGTGCCGCGTCTTGAGGCCACGGGCTTTGGCGTGATGCACGTGGATGAGAGCGACCGCATTGTGTCGTTCCTGGAGAAGCCGACCGATCCTCCGGCGATTCCCGGCAATCCCGATATGGCACTCGCCAGCATGGGGATTTACGTCTTCAACACCGCCTTTCTGTTCGATCTGCTGCGTCGCGATGCGGCCGATCCGTCGTCCAGTCGGGATTTCGGGAAGGATCTCATTCCGTACGTCGTGTCGAACGGCAAAGCGGTCGCGCATCGCTTCAGCACGTCGTGCGTGAAGGCGGCGTCGGAGGCGGAAGCCTACTGGCGCGACGCGGGAACCGTGGACGCCTACTGGGAGGCCAATATCGATCTCACCAGCGTCACGCCGTCGCTTGATCTGTTTGATCACAACTGGCCGATCTGGACCTACAGCGAGATCACACCGCCCGCAAAGTTCGTGCACAATGAAGACAGTCGGCGGGGGCTCGCGCTCAACTCACTCGTTTCCGGCGGCTGCATCGTGTCCGGTGCGCGCATCCACAAGACGCTGCTGTTCACCGGCGTGCAGGTGCATTCGTGGGCCTATCTTGACGGCGCGGTGGTGCAGCCGTATGTCGACATCGGACGGTCGGCGCGACTGCGCAATGTGGTGATCGATCGCGGGACACGCATCCCGGCCGGGTTGGTGGTGGGTGAAGACGCGGCGTTGGATGCCAAGCGGTTCCGGCGAACCGAGAAGGGCAGGGTGCTGATAACCCAGTCGATGATCGACAACCTGTTCAGATAGGCGATCCCCGAGCGGCCCGGATTATTCGCTCGGCACACCCGTTTGCCCTTACGGCGAATCGGGTCCGCGCCGCGCCCAGCGTCGTGCCAGCCAGACGACCAACAATATGGGGAGCACAACGAACACGATCGCCTTCAGGGCGAAAATCGTGATCAGGCCAACCGCGACCAGCATCAGGACGGGGATCCCCAGGATCGCCATCGACAACAACGGTCGCAGAGCAAAAAGGCGCAAGAGCATGGTGAGCACGGGCAGACTCCTCCAGAGACAGGGTGTTGGTAACCCTAACGGCCAGTGAGTTCGGCCGGTTTCGATTGGCGGCGGCGTGTCCCAATTCGTTGGCGGAAAGCTAAGTGGTCGTGCCACTAACTACGGTGCCATATGATCTATTGCATTCCGTTCCGGTTGGCATGCGGCAACGTGCGCGCCCGCTTCGAGAAGCAGCGTGCAATGAGGTTGAGCCATGAGGCGCGCGTCTCCTGGCAGCGGAGCGCCGCGAAGCACTTCACCCAATCGTCGCTGCGCCCAACCTTTTGATGCAGCGGCCGA
>JANOKE010000855.1:0-3304 GCA_031419135.1 Gemmatimonadaceae bacterium | reverse complement strand
CCGAGCGTTCTTCGAGGAGCAATGGTATGGCCACCTCCGCAATCAAGGTTGAACCTCTCGTCGTCGACATCAGTTGCACGACGGACGCCCTCCGCGCCGTGCTCGCCGCTGGGCGCGAAGTGATCGTGCCATTGGCAAGGTTCCCGTGGCTCCGCGATGCCACGCCGGAGCAGCGAAGTCACTGGCGCCTGATCGGTGGCGGCGTCGGCGTGCATTGGCCGGATGTGGACGAAGATATCTACGCAGAGAGTCTCCTCGCGACGCATTGATCTTCCGAGCTTCGCTGCGCAGGCACGCTAACAACAGGTTGCAGTTGACAGCCGAGCTCTCGTGTGCTCGCTGCGCTCGCGTTGTTCGATTCGGCTGCAGCTGAACCTGAAGCCCGCCTGTGTCAGAATAGTTGTCGCATGACCGGTGCGCCGTCACCGGTTCTCTGAACAACACCGTTGGGGGCGTAGGTAAGGGGCATGATGACATCGTACCGTCCGGCGTTCACGGCGCGGGTGGTGCAGCGGTTGGTGGGGCCCCGCGCGATCAGCGCGAATCGGTTGGCGCCGTCGGTCGGCGTCTCGCAGGAAACCCTCTCACGCTGGCTCCGCGAGGCGCATAGTGTTGAGGGCATGACCAACGCCAAACGCCAGACCAAGTGGACGGGGGCCGAGAAGCTGCGCGTCGTGATCGCGGCGCAACCACTCAATGAAACGGAGCGGGGCGCGTTGTTGCGACGCGAAGGCCTGCATGCCGCGCAGCTGGCCGAGTGGCGCACGGCCGCCGAGACCGCGTTGGGGATTCCCGCCGTCCGTGTGACGCCCGGTCCGTCGGTGGAGACGCAGCGCATCCAGGCGCTTGAGCGCGAGCTGCGTCGCAAAGACCGCGCCCTCGCGGAGACGGCGGCGTTGCTGGTGCTCAAAAAAAAAGTCCGGGCGATTTGGGGGGACGCGGACGATACCACGGCCCCGACGAGCGGACGATGATTCGCGCCCTGATTGATGAGGCGGTGGTCAGCGGCGCGCGGCGCGCGCACGCGTGCCACGCGATCGGGCTCAGTGTACGCACCGTAGAACGCTGGCGCGGCGCGCACCCGGACGATGCGCGCGAGGGTCCGCATCAGGTGCCCGCGAACGCGCTGTCGACGGCAGAGCGCGCGGTGATTCTCGAGACGGTCAACAGCGCGACGTACTGCGACTTGTCGCCGCATCAGATTGTCCCGCGACTGGCCGATGCGGGCGGCTATCTCGCGTCGGAATCGACGGTGTATCGCGTGCTCCGCGCCGCCGAGTTGTTGACGCATCGCGGCCGGGCCACGGCTCCGGTCCATCGCGCGCGGCCGGTGCATGTCGCCACCGCGCCCGATCAAGTGTGGAGCTGGGACATCACGTACCTCAAGAGCCCCGTGCGCGGCGTGTTCTGGTATCTCTATCTCATCATGGATATCTGGAGCCGCCGCATCATGGGCTGGGCCGTGCATCCTACGCAAGACGAGACGCACGCGGCGGCGCTCTTCACCCAGGTGTGTCAACAGCGCGCGCTCCATCCCGAGGGCCTCGTACTGCACGCGGACAACGGCGGGCCGATGAAAGGCGCGACGATGGTCGGCACGCTCGAACGCTTGGGCGTCATTCCCTCGTTCAGTCGTCCGGGCGTCAGCGACGACAATCCGTATTCCGAAGCGCTGTTTCGCACGCTCAAATACTGTCCGGCCTTTCCGACGCAGCCCTTTGCCGACGTCGCGGCGGCGGAACGCTGGGTCGCGGCCTTCGTGCAGTGGTATAATCACGACCACCAGCACAGTGCGATCCATTTTGTCACGCCGGATGATCGGCACACCGGGTGCGACATCGCCATCCTCGCGCATCGGGATCTGGTCTATCGCGCGGCACAAGCCCAGCACCCGGAACGCTGGAGCCGCGGCACCCGCGACTGGACCCGCGACTGGACCCGCGTCACGACCGTGCGCCTCACCCCCGAACAGCAACCCACGGAGAGCGCTCAACCCGCGTTCGTGTGATACTCCATGCGACAACTACCTTGACACTCACCGCGATCGCGCGGAAGTCTCACACGTTAGGCGGCGATGACTTCATCATGCACGAGATGCAGTCGAATCACCTTCGGACGGTCGGCATCATCAAAGTGACAGCGAACCGCATCTCGCAGGGCATCACGCAATCCTTCCATATCGTGGGCTTCCGTCACGATGGAGCTACCAACGGCACGCGCGATGTAGCCGCCTTCGACGGCTTCTTCGACGACGAACAAGATCTCAGTCATGCTCACTCCTGATATATGAGTCGGTAATTTAGCGGGCGTTGCCACGATGCGCGCGCGCCGATGAAAACCCGGGCCAGCGACGGCTTCGGGCCACGACTCGCCCAGATCCGGATAGGGCGCGGCCTTTCGGAAGGGTCCTTGGCCCGGCGCGCCAGATTCAAGTGACGTAAACGCCGAGAATACGAGCATGCTGTCTGAGGGCCAGGCACTCGCGTGCCGAACGCCCGGCATGCGCAGCGCTGCCACTGGCGGTTTTTATCGACCTACGCTGCCGTTGCTCCAAGAGCGCATGCACCAGGTCATCGCCGCCGACGGCAAGAATCCGGTGGCCCCAAGCCGATCCCGTAGGTTCGACTGGCAGGACACCGTGCGGTCGTGCTCGTGGACGACCTGCTTCGGTTGCTGATGTTTGAGGCGATTCCGCCCGGAGCAGCGGAAATGGACGCAGCATACGCGGCCTTCGTAGCGTTCGGAAAAGGAAGCGGTCATTCGGCAGCGTTAAACTTCGGCGACGTGTTCAGCTACGCGCTGGCCAAGGTCCGCGGAGTGCCCCTGCTCTTCAAGGGCGTGGATTTCTCGGAAACCGATATCGCGAGGGCAGGGCCGCGCTGAGAGAATGCGGAGGGCCTCGCGCATTTCGGTCTGCGGCCTGAGCACCCGCGCTGTATCTTCGCGGCACATGCCTCCGCTCCGCGCCCCACAAAATCCGATCCTCACGCCCGCCATGATTCGGCCGTCGCGCCCCGACCTTCAGGTGGTCGGCGTGTTCAATCCAGCGGTCACGCTACACGATAACGACGTCGTGCTGCTGCTGCGCGTCGCCGAAGCGCCAGTGAAGCAGTCGGAGTCGGACGTCACTGCGCCGGTGTTCAATGCGCGCACAAGGCAGCTCGAGTTCACGCGGTGGACCGCCGGTACTCCCGGGCTCGACACCAGCGATCCCCGCGTGATCGTCTTCGAGGGCAAGAGCTGGTTGACGTCGATCTCGCACCTGCGCGTCGCGCGCTCGCGCGACGGCATTCACTTCGACGTC
>JANOKE010000854.1:0-2347 GCA_031419135.1 Gemmatimonadaceae bacterium | reverse complement strand
CGTCATTTCTTCGACCACGCCCGCGCGCGTTACGCGCACCAGTACTGCCATTTCGTGCGACGCCAGCACCAGCGCGGGAAGGATGAGATGTCGCCCGACATCCAACGCGTGCGCCAGCCCGGTCGCGCTCGCGCCGGCCGTGGTCATGCCCTGCACCGGCAGGAGTCCCCAGTGAAGCGCGACCAGCAGAATCGCGAGCTGACCGATCCAGAACACCGGCGCAGAGTACAGCGTGAGCGCGGCGCCACTGACACCGACGTCGCGTGCGCCATGTGGTCGCTGTGCGGCCATCGCGCCGATTGGAACGGCGCCCGCGATAGCCACCAGCAGCGCGGTGCCCGTGAGCAGCAGTGTCGCTGGGACGCGCTCCGCGATAACCGCTGCCGCACTTCGTCCATACACGTACGACGTGCCAAGATCGCCCACCGCGACGCGTTGTATCCAGGTCACGAACTGCCGTGGCAGCGATTGATCGAGACCAAACCGCTGCCGCATGAACGTGTAGTACGCCTCGTCACCATGCGCACCGGCCAACGCGGTGACCGGATCGCCAGGTGCGAGGTGAATGAGCAGGAAACCGATGAGCAGGATCCCGATCACGGTGGGCACAATCTCAAGCAGGCGCCGAAGAACCACCCGATGGGTCATCGCGTACAGATCGCGGTGGCGGCGAAGTGCGAGGAGTTGCCAAATCCGCGACATCGCGCGGCATAGGCGCGGGTGCCGAGCGTTTCCACCAGCCACACGTATGGTTGGTCGTGGACGGCAAGCGCCTGAATCTCGCCGTAGAGACGATGCCGCTCGTCGACGACCACGGACGCACTGGCCGTGTCAAACAGGCTGTCCATGACCGGATTGCGATAGCCCGCCATGTTGGAGAACGGGACCGGCGCAATGCTGGCCGATACGTACTGGCGACGCACGCCGATTTCCGGATCGGTGCCGTTGCAGTACGCTGCGATAGCCGTGTCGAAGTTGCGCTCCGTGAACACGGTCTGCGCAAAAACCACGGTTTCGAGTGCCACCACGCGCAGATCAATGCCCACCTCGCGAAGTTGTGCGCGAAGCAGTTCCCCGTACGTCGTTTGGCCCGGCAGCACTGTAAAGTCAATCACGAAAGGCGCGCCCTCGGTGATGCCGGGAACGTCATGCGCGGTCCGCACGGCGTTTCCGACACGTCGCCAGCCGACTGCGTTGAGCAACGCATTAGCGCGACCCGTATCGAATACCGGAATCGGCAAGCCCGCTCGGTAGGCGAATCGGATGTGTGACGAGATCGGGGCATCCGCCGCGCGTCCGTCGCCGAACAACACACGCTCGACGAACTGCTGTCGGTTTACGGCATGCGCAAACGCGCGCCGAACGCGCACGTCGCGAAACCATGGTCGGTCGAGATTAAACCCGACTGTGGTGATGCAATTGCTGCCCCCTGGACTTTCCGACGCCTGAACCACGCGAACGCGTGGATTTCGGCGCAGCCGCTCCCGGTCGGGACCGGGAACCGCATAGAGCCAATCGATCTCCCCGGCCTCGAGAGCGATAACACGCGTCGCGGCATCGGGAATGACCCGCAAAATCACATCGCGGATGGCGGGCGCACCACCGAAGTAGGCGGAGTTGGCGGTATAGCGAATCTCGTTGTTGACGTCGTACGTGACGAAGCGATACGGGCCCGTGCCAACCGGTGCGATGTTCGCGCCGTTTCGCAGCGGATCGCTGCCGGCGTAAAGATGCCGTGGAAGAATTGGCGCCTCGACCACGTCGAGTTGTTGCAGCAGCGGTGCATATGGACGCCGAAAGCGGAACTCGACCGTCGAGTCGTCCAAGGCGTCCACGCGCAACAGTGCCGGCGACATCGATGCGCGGGTGCGCGCATGAAAGCGCAGGAGCAGGCTGTCGAACGTGAACTTCACATCCGCTGCCGTGAACGGCTGCCCATCGTGCCAGCGAACGCCTCGGCGAAGATGAAACCGATAGCGGGCACCCCCGTCAAAGACTTCCCATCGTTCGGCCAGCGCGGGAACCGGCGCGAGGGTACTGTCAAGCGCGATCAGGCCGTCGTACAGCAGCCCGGACGCGGTATGGATGCCGCCGTTCGTGGTGATGGCCGGATTGAGATGCCCCGGATCGCTCTCCAGTGCGGCAACGAGCGAGTACCCATCACGCGTCGATCGCTCACCCGCACAAGCGGCGACCAGCGCGGTGGCCACCATGTAGCTGACTCGAAGCGCGCCGCAGGCGATCCGACGTGGCAGGAGGATGCGAGGTTGGGAACGCTGCAACATCATCCCAAACTGACGCGCTGGTCAGTCGCGGGGAAGGGCGCACCGGACTTGCGACCACCACG
>JANOKE010000853.1:0-4656 GCA_031419135.1 Gemmatimonadaceae bacterium | reverse complement strand
GGCCCAGTCCTGCGGGGGGGGAGATGCGTTTGGTGGCTCGCGTCGGAGTGGTTTTCGGCATAGTCTCATGTGGTGTTGGCAGGACCCACCGCGTTGCACCCCTCCCTGTTCCCCGCCCTCGAGGACTCGCTTCATGACTTCGTTTTCCGTGTCTCCGCTCTCGCGCCGTCAGTGGCTGAAATCATCGGGTCTTGTGGCCGGTGGCGCGCTCGCCGCGCCGCGGTTGTTGCCCGCACTCGGCGCGGACGGAACTCCGCCGGCGGTGGTGAATGGCCTTACCACTGAGGCGGGCTTTCTGGCGCACGAGCGCGAGGTGGAGTTGGAGCGGAAAGCGGCCGGGCCAATCCGGCTCTCGTCCAACGAGAACCCATATGGCATGGCACCATCGGCGAGGGCGGCGATTACCGAACGGTGGTCTGAACACAGCCTGTACGGCAGCGCGTCGCCCAATGCCCTGCGCAAGGTGTTCGCGGCACATGTAGGCGTGCCTGAGGAGTGTGTGCTGGTAACCGCCGGCTCCGGCGAAGTATTGTCGATCGTGGCGCTCGCATACGGCATGCATGGCAGTGAAGTGCTCACCGCGTGGCCCACCTACGAGGGGCTTCCACGCTACGCCGAGATGATGGGAGCACGGGTGCACAAAGTCCCGCTGGACAAGGACTACGCGCACGACCTCGATGCGATGGATCGTCGACTGGTGCAGGCGATCGATCTGGTGTTCGTGTGCAACCCCAATAACCCAACGGGCACACTCACGCATGCAGGCAAACTGCGCTCATTCGTGAGCAACGCCTCGCGCAAGTCGGTTGTGTTGGTGGACGAGGCCTACCACGACTTCGTTGCCGATCCCACGTATCGTTCGATGATGGACATGGTGCTCGCGGGCGAGAATGTCATCATCTCGCGCACCGCGTCCAAGATTCACGGACTGGCCGGACTGCGCACGGGCTTTGCCATCGCGCGCCCCGACATCATTGCGCGACTGACGGGATACGCCACCAGTGCGCCCGGAGTGTTCGGTGCCCGCGGCGCCATCGCATCTATTGCGGACACGGCGTATCAGGCCATGTGCAAGCAGCGCAACGCCGAGGGTCGGGCGATCATGGAGACGGCGCTCAAGGGAATGGGTCGCACGATGACGGTGTCGCACACCAACTTCGTATTTTTCCACGCCGGCATGCCGGTGGAGAAGGTGCAGGCGAAGATGCTTGCCAGCGGCTTTTTGATCGGTCGCGCGTTCCCTCCGTATTCCGACTGGGCTCGCATCAGCATCGGCACACCGGATGAAATGCGTCAGGTGGTTGCTGCGTTGCCGGGCGCGCTTGCGATGTCATGATCATACGTTCGGTCACCACATGGAGCGCGCGCCGATGCCAGGTTGCAGTCGGCGCGCTCTTCGTGGGCGCTTTGCTGATGGGCGCGGCACCACTTGGCCTTCGTGCACAGCGGCCCGCCGCGCGCACGTACCCGGCATTGTTGTCGCTGTTTACCGAATGGCGCGCGTTCGAAGAACCGCCGCGCGTGAACGGCATTCCCGACTACACGCCGGTCACCAATGTGCGACGCGGTGCGCGCCTTCGGCTGTTGCAGCAGCGACTCAAGGCCATCGATACCAGTGGATGGACGGTCGCTGAACAGGTGGATCACCATCTGGTGCGTGCCGAGATGAATGGGATGCAGTTTCACCTGTCGGTGCTGCAACCCTGGGCCCGCGATCCGGCCTACTATGCGTCGGTGCGCCCCGAAGAGAGCGACACACCGTCGGAAGAAGGTCCCACCATCCACGGGGTCATTCGCCTTTGGCAGTATGGCATCTGGCCGCGCACCGTGCTGGACACCATTCGCCCGCTGACGCGCGAGGAATCGGCGAGTCTTACTGCGGCACTGCGCACGATACCGCCGCTGCTGAAACAGGCTCGCGTGAACCTTGCCGGCGGTTCGGCGCGCGACCTGTGGGTGGGCGGCGTGCGCGTGTTCGAAGAACAGGCAGACGTACTCGAGACGCTGCGCACACGCGTGTCCCGCGACGATCAGGACCTCTTGCGCGCCGTGTCCGAGGCGCATACGGCCACCGGCGCCTTCGCCGAATGGCTGCGCGTGGAAGCGCCCAGGCGTACCGGCCGATCGGGCATTGGCAAGGCCCAGTACTCGTGGTTTTTGCGCAATGTGCTGCTCATGCCGCTCACCTGGGAGGACGAGGTGACGATCACGCGTCGCGAACTGATGCGCGCCCACGCCTCGCTGCGGCTGGAGGAAACACGCAACAAAGACTTGCCACCGATGCCCGTGGCCGACACGCGCGACGCATTTGCTGCGATGCAGGCGCGTGCCATTCCGCAGTATCTCCGCTTCATGGAGCAGAAGCACATCCTGACGATCGAACCGTGGATGGATCGGGCGTTGCGGGAGCGCGTGCCGGAATTCTCTCCGACGAGCACGCGGAACCTGTTCGCGCAGGCCACGCATCGTGACCCCATTCCGTTGTGGACCCATCTCTACCATTGGTGGGATAACATGCGCACGCGTGTCGCGCCGCACGCCAGTCCCATTCGCCGCAGCGCGTTGCGCTACAACGTGTGGCTGAGCCGCTCGGAGGGCATGGCCACCGTGATGGAGGAATGGATGATGCACGCCGGGCTGTACGACCAGAGCCCGCGCTCACGCGAGATTGTGTGGATCATGCTCATCGCGCGCGCCGCCCGCGGGTTGGGCAACCTGTATGCGCACGCCAATGATCTGACCATGGCGCAGGCCGGCGACCTGCACGTGAACTGGACTCCGCGCGGATGGATGCGTCGTGATCCACTGCTGGGATTTGAGCAGCACCTGTATCTGCGTCTACCCGGCTACGGCGCGAGCTACGTGACCGGCGGTCGCCTGCTGGAGGACACGATGGCGGAACGGGCGCGGCAACTGGGCGACGCGTTCACGATGCAGCGATTTTTCGATGAGGTGAACGCTGCGGGGATGATCCCGGTATCGATGATTTTCTGGCAACTCACCGGTGATGACCGCATGGTGCGTGAACTGCGTGACGGCGCGGGCCCACTGCCGCTGCGGTGAGGGTGACGGAACGGTCTCAGGCGAGTTGAATCAACGTTTCCGTGAGCTGCTCGCCGTCGAATGAAAACCGATGGGCCGTTCCCGCATCACGACCCTCCACCACAAACGCATGGATCGGTCCGAAGACCGTGCGCAGCTCGTCGGGCCGGCACGTTGGCAGGTACGTGCGAAGGACGCGCGGATCGTACCAGCGAAAGATAAGGCGACTTCCCGTGGGCCCACGCACCACCATGAATTTTCGGAAATGACGACGCAACGAGACGAGTGACGTGGGGGCGAGCACAAATACACCCCACGACTGTCCCCATCCCTCGTCGAGCAGTTGCCGACAGAACCGGTCGTCACGAAACAAGTGCAGCAGGTATGGCGCCGCATTCAGCAACTCGCGCGTGAGGTTGCCCTCGTAGAGGCAGGCCTTCTGGTCGACATAGCCCTCGACGCGGCGCGGAATGCGCTCATCACGCGCCGCGTCGAGCACCGCGTATACGTCTGTGGCGTTGGCCTGTCCCGCCGGCCACAAGGTGGCGAGCAATCGCGCGTACACGTCGGTGAGCATGGTCGAGACCATGATTCAGGCCGCCCGGGCCGCGCGCGCGCACTCTTCACAGAAGGGCGTCCCATCGTTCGATGCGGCGAGTAGCCCGGCGGCGAGCGCAGCCGCGTCGAGGTCCGGCGCAAAAGATGGCACGAGCACTTCTCCCGCCGGGCCACGAGCCGCAGGCGCCGCCGCAACGAGCGGTGCGGGGGGCGCCAGTTCCACCGGGACGCCATTGACAGCGCGCAGTGGAAGTGTGCCCACCAAACGCAGGCGTCCGCTGCAGACCAGGCCGACAGCGAGATGCACGACCGTGACATCGCTCATCTCGCGAATCTGATCGTTGCGCTGGGCGTCCGCGACCTCAGTGCGCAACACGCGCATATCGTAGTGGTTCCCTACGCAGCTGCGCAGCACGTTGAGCGCCTTGAGGCCGTCACGCACGTCTTCGGTGGCGCCCTGTTGTGGGAGCACGCCGTCAGAACCGATCAGATAGTTGCCGAATCGTACGGAAAGCTGCTGCACGGTACTCGCGGTGGGTGACGAGAACGCGGCCGGGGGGGAATGGCGCGACGACGACGATATTATACGGTCTGGCGATATGTTGCAGCAACCGCGCTGGGTGGCCGACCCGGCACCGCAGCGCCCGCCGACTGGCCGGCCAACAATCCGGCATCGTGGCAAGGCCCGGAAATTGGCGCCACACTTGGACCAGATTACCTTCCTTGGTGCCCTTGCCCGGACGTTCTCATGCATCATGTTGCAGGAAGCGAGTCGCGGCTTGTATTTGGAGTGCATGCAGGAGGTCGCACGATCAGTCTCCGTCGGGCCACTCTCGACGATGTCCCGCTTCTCGAACACCGCGTTGGCGTTCTACCACCGACTCGGCTACGTGATCATCGAACACCGAATGCTCGGAGACGATGATTGCCAGGTGCTCAAGCTTTCGCGAACAACTTAAAACCCCGTTGGCCGCTCCTTCGCCACTCCCGCTGCCCGCTCCAACGCCACACCCACGCGCGCCACCGTCCCTTCATCGAACAACCTGCCAATCAGCG
>JANOKE010000852.1:0-4923 GCA_031419135.1 Gemmatimonadaceae bacterium | reverse complement strand
CGATCGCGCCAATGCGGCGACGTACGATCGCCCACTGCTCCTCCTGTGGATCGCAAGCTCAATCACGCTGGCCCTCTGGCTGGTGGCGGTCACGCTTGCGACGACACATGCGTTCGATGGGTCGCGTTTAAGCCACGCGATGTCGGGCACAGACGAAGTGATCCTCACCACCCACGTGGGACCGGCTGCCATTGGCGCGCTGCGAGCCCGCATTCTGCTGCCGCGATGGGTGCTGGACCTCGAGCCGGACCTTCGCGCATTGGTGATGCAGCACGAGCGTGAACACCTGTTGGCGCGCGACCCGTTGCTGCTGCTCACGGCGATGACGCTCCTCGTGCTGCTGCCGTGGCAGCTGCCCCTCTGGTGGATGACACGACGGTTGCGTTGCGCGATTGAATATGATTGCGACGCGCGTGTGCTGCGTGCCGAACCAGACGTTCGACGCTACGCATCGCTGCTCTTGCTCGTCAGCTCCCAGCGTCACAGCGCGCAACCTACCGTGCCGTTCGTCGCGCACATGGTGTTCATGTCCACCGCGTCGGCGCGCGAGGCGCTTCGCCAACGCATCCTGGTGATGACCCAGCCGCGACCAGCCACGCGGCCGGTCTGGTCGTTGGCGGCGTTGACTGCGGCAGCGAGTATGGCCTTCGTGGCAATGGCGCTGCCCACTCCGTCACGCCACATGCATGCGCAAACCGTTCCGCCAACCGCGTCGCCTCAAACGGGTACGCTGCGAACGCCGACCGACAGTGTGATCGAGTTTCGATACGTCGTTGGTGCCCATACAGTGATTCTCAAGAATGGTCTGAAGTCGTTCGGGTATTTTCTGCAGAAAACGGATCTGACCTCCGATCCGCACGCGGGATTCACAACCATCCGCGTGACGTCCAAGTCGGGCCGACCCACCACGGTGGCCCTGTTTGTTGAGCGCGCCGCAACAGAACAGACACTCAAATCCGATACGTCTCGCGTTCGCACGCCGTTCTCGTTGGTGCGCTTTCGCGAAACACCGCTTCTGCATATTAGATCCGTTCACGGCGACACACTTTTCATCACGTCGCCCGTCGCAGTCGCTCCCGTTTGGGCGTCGGAATCCCGTGGAGTGCATTTCGTGCTCAGGGGCGTGAACAGCCTGGGTGTGGTGCAGCCCTGACCGGCGTCGCGCAGCCTTCAGCCCGCGTGGCCCGGTCGGCGTGGCGTGGCCACGTACAAGGTGTGCGTGGGACCCGAGGTGTGGTGGGCCCGCACTCGCAGCGTGGTGACGGCAAGCCCCGCACGCTGCAGCGCATCCACAAACCGCGGATCATCACCCACCGACCAGTAGGCTATCGCGCCACCGGTACGCAGCGCGGCCACGGTTGTTCCAATCCCACGCGCCGAGTACAGTCGCGCGCTCTCCGACATCAGCATCCCATCGGGGCCGTTATCCGTATCGAGCATGATCGCGTTGAAACCACCGGGATTGGCCTGCAGCACGTTCACGACATCGTCGTGCACGATGCGCACTCGCGGATCACGCATCGCCTCGGCCGACAGGTCATACGCGGCATTGGCGTTCCAGGCAATCACCTCGGCCATGAACTCCGCCACCACCACCTCGGCGTCATCACCCAGCTGCCGCAGCGCCGCGCGAAGCGTGAAGCCCAGTCCGAGTCCACCAATCAACACGCGAGCCCCGGCCACGTCGCGCAACGGATCGCACGCAACTTCCGCCAGCCGATCCTCGGAGAGGTGTCGACGCGTGGACATGAGTTCCACACCGTCGGCGCGGATGAGATACGCGCCGTCGTGTCGGAAAAGCGCGATCAGGGTGCCGTTTGGCGTGCGCGCCTCACCCAGCCGTTCGAGGGGTTTCATGGCATGAACGATAGTGACAACAGGCCGCACCCGCAGCCATCGCGCGCAGTACGGAGATGGCGTCTCAGCGACACGCCAGTTCTAGCGCGCACAGTACTGACCATGGCATATTGACGATGCAAACTTTGGAGATCTCCGTGACCGCAAAAAAACGAAGCCCCCTGCTGTGGTTCGCGAATCTGCCGCGCTTCCAACCATATCGGCCAGCAAATTCAAGGCAACCTGTCTTGAACTGATGGACGATTTGGCGGCGCGACACGCGGAGATTATTGTCACTAAACACGGGCGACCCATCGTGAAGATTGGTCCGGTCAATAACACGCCGCCGTCACCAATTGGCTATCTCCGCGGAATCGTGCAGGTGCACGGTGATATCGTGTCACCAGACTTTGCCGCGTGGGAGATGTCTGACTCCGATCCGCTTGGCGGGGTCACGTGGTAGTACGGGAGGTCGCTCCTCACCTGCGACGCACGCATCATCGCGTACGCGGCTCGTCAGCCCGGCGTACCCGTGTGTGATGCACGCCCATAGCATGCAAATCACTCTCGAGGAAATCACCGTCGGACTCGTCGTTCGCCTGGACACAAGCGTGCTGCGTTCATTCGGCGGCTGTCAGACCAATGCGGTGCTTGGCCCACAGGGAGACCGGGCCGTTGTCGGCACGCACGACTTCCTGGTGGTGGGCGTCGACGTACCATCCGGAGTCTGCACGGGCGTCCCGCTGTTCGCGAAAACCGCCGTGGGCAATCAGCCGTTGATCGAAAGTAAAAAGTCCGGAAATGCCGACCACTGGATCGGCACAGACTCCTTCTTTTCTCACTGGCAGCATTGGCGTATCCCGATGTCCGCGATTGTCGCGGCATCGGAACATGACGAGGCCGCGCCAACAACGCGTCGTCGCTACGGTGCGCAAGACCGCACGGCGCTCGATGACATCCGCAACTGGGAAAAGCGCAATCGCTCCGCGTATCGCGCCGCCTGACTCAGTACCCCACCGCCAAGCCAAAACCACGCGGCTCACTCACGCCGCGCCACACGCGTCCGTCGCGATGAATGCTCTGCATCGTGGCCAGCCCACCCCAGGGTGATCGCTTTACGGAATGCCCCAGCGGTCGCATGAAGTTCACCGCCGAATCGGCCCACGGGATGCTTTCTACCACCAGTGAATCGGGCACGTCCTGATGATGGAACTGCGGTGCCGCCATCGCCTCACCCAGCGACTTGTGATAGTCAAACACACTCACGATCAGGTGCGCCACGGCCGTGATGATGTACGCGCCACCGGCGGCACCGGTGATCAGTTCCGGCGCACCAGCCGAGTCGAGCACGATAGTGGGCGTCATGCTCGACAGCATGCGTTTGCCGGGTGCGATGGCGTTCGTGGCGCCCTGCACGAGTCCCATGGCGTTCACGGCACCGGTTTTGGTGGTGAAGTCGTCCATCTCATCGTTCAGCAAAAACTCCGCGCCCGGCACCGTGAACGCTGCACCGTAGCTCTCGTTAATGGTGGTGGTAATAGACACCGCGTTCCCTTTGGCATCGACGATGGCAAAGTGCGTGGTATGTCGTTTGTCTTTCGCTGGTACGGCGGGCGCACTCCCGGATGACATCTCACCAATTTCGGCGCGCACTGCCGCCGCCGTATCCCTCGAGAGAAACGACGCCACGGGAATCTTTACAAATGCCGGATCGCCCAGCAGCGCGTTGCGACGTGCGAAGGCGCGTCGTTCGGCTTCAGCCAGCAGGTGAATGGACTGTGGTGTGCGCCAGCCCAGCGCGTTGAGGTCTTTCCCTTCCAGGATGCCGAGGATGAGACCGAGCGTGAGACCACCCGAGGAGACCGGGGGCATGGACACGATATGATGTCCGCGGTAGTCAAACTCCACCGGTGTGCGCCAGAGCGGTTGATAGGCGCGCAAATCGTCGTGCGTGATAATGCCGCCGCCCTGTTTCATAGCGGCGACAATGTGATCGGCTGTTTCACCGGTGTAGAATCCGTCGCGACCCGATTGCGCAATGCGACGCAGCGTCGCGGCCAACTTTGGCGCGCGCCAGCGCGACCCGATGGGCAAGAACCTGCCATTCCGGAGAAACAGCGCCGCGCTGGCAGAGTCACGCGCCAGACGATGCGCGCCGTCTTCGTCGTCGTCGCTGAACGCGGTGTCAATGGCGAATCCCGTGTCGGCCAGCGCGATGGCCGTCTGCAGCAACTCGGCCCACGGCTTGGAGCCGTACTTCCGGTGTGCTTCGTAGAGACCCGCCACCGAACCCGGCACGCCGGCGGCCAATGCCCCCGTTACGCTTTTGTCGGTAGCGTCTCCGTTGGGCGCGAGATACATGTCGCGCGTGGCGGCCCTGGGTGCGGTTTCGCGAAAGTCGAGGGCAATGTTCTTGCCCGCAATGCGCGCCACCATGAACCCGCCGCCACCGATATTGCCGGCGGCGGGATAGGTAACGGCGAGTGTCATCGCCACGGCAACGGCCGCATCCACCGCGTTTCCGCCGCTCTTGAGCACAGCAAGTCCTGCGTTGCTGGCGAAGGGAGAGGCCGAGACCACCATCGCCGAATCGGCGGTGGTGACGCGGGCCTCGCGTTGGCGCGGCGGCGCGGGTTCCAGCTGCGCGGCGGGAGACTCGGCCCTTCCGCACGCACCCACCAGGGCGAGTGCACTGAGTGTAGCAACGACAGATCGACGCATGATAGCGAAGGAGGTTGGGGATTGCGATTACACAGGGCGGTCAACGTATTTCGAACGCGCGACTGTCCGTACCGAAGCGATTGACGATGCTGACCATCACGCGTGTTGGCGCAGCGTCCGAAGCGGGTGCCAACATCAGCGCCCGCTGCGTGGCCGGCAAAATCCAACTGCGCCATCCGTTTTCGCTGAGCGCCCGCACGGTAATCCAACGGGCGCCCGCCGCCGCTACGATGCGCAACATATGGTCGCCACTGGCCGCGTCGCGTGTCAACACCGCGCGCGGCATGCGCGGCACGCGCTGGGAAAGCCACGGCGAAGCGGGAACCAATGCGGGTGCGCTGTAGAGCCCTGCAAACAGGCGGTCGG
>JANOKE010000851.1:0-2049 GCA_031419135.1 Gemmatimonadaceae bacterium | reverse complement strand
ACCGCGATGGCCGCGAGGGCTACCCCGTCGAACTCGCGGGCCAGTGCACGCAGGGCATCATCGCCACCGACGCGCACACGCTCAATAATTGCCGCAGTGTGCTCGCGCACGACGCACTGGCGCAACGGCGCGCGATCGACGACCGCACGCCGGGTGAGTGCGTCGAGCGCATCGAAGGGACCGCGTGCACGCAGCACGAGTGGTGCGGTGACTGCGGGTGATGGCGTGCTCATGGCACCAGCCGTTCGATTCTCGTCACGAGAATACCTTCGCCGCCAAGGGCCCGCAGTTCCGAAATCGTGCGATAGATCGCATCGGCGGGAACGACGGCGTGTACTGCCACGAAGTGGCCGTGGTTGGCGATCTCGATTACAGTGGGGCCGTTGAGGCCAGGCAGTATGGCGCGCACAGCGTCGAGTGCCGCGCGCGGCACGTTGGCCATGAGATACCGTTGCCGGCGCGCGCGAATCACCGAGCCGAGGGCTGTGACCAGATCATCGAACGCGCGGGCTCTGTCGGCATCGCCATCGCGCGGACCGTTGATCGCGGTAATGAGATGCGCGCTCGAACACAGCACAGTCTCGATTTCGCGCAGTCCGTTCATGCGCAACGTCGTCCCGGTGGACGTGAGATCGACCACGATGTCGGCGATTCCGAGATGCGGAGCGATTTCGGCCGCGCCGGAGACGGGCACGATCTCAACCGGGCGCCCGCGTGAGGCGAAAAAGGCGGCGGCAATTCGCGGAAACACGGTTGCGACCCTCGCCGCCGCGCCAGTGGCACCGATCAGCTCCACGGAGCCGATCCCGGCGTCATCGCGAACAGCGACGACCAGCCGACACTTGCCGAATCCAAGGTCGAGGTGGGAGGTGAGCGCTCGTCCGGACTCGGCGACGAGATCCCATCCGGTCACTCCGGCATCGGCAGCTCCGTCGGCGACGAATTCGGGAATGTCCTTCGCGCGGACGAAAATGGCCTCGAATTCTCCTCCCAACGACGCTCGCAGTGCGCGATCTCCCGCCGAGCGCACCTCGAGTCCCGCGTCAGTGAACAATTCGCGAGTGTCGCTACTGAGGCGTCCCTTGTTTGGTAACGCTATACGCAACATGATGTTATGAACGTCGTTGATAGGTGGATATCGTTGACAAACCGGCAACAAAAAGGCCCGTCCAACTGCGAACGGGCCTGAGGTACGTTTGGTGCTTTCCGGATAGCGTCTAGATCACGCGCTCCGACCCGCACAAAACGCCCCGACCCGTGAGGTCGTGGCCGAGATGGACATGATGGTGGCGGGCAAGGTGTTGGCGCATGGGGTGGAGGCTAGCCGAGTGTGAATGGCGAGTCAAGCGCTGGCAATTGCCACCGGGGGCGCTTGTGAATAACTTCACAAGGTTCGCAGGGCCCTGCGAACACAGGGGATGACCCCTGGTGATCAGCTACACAATTCTGCGATAGGCTCTGGAGGCTTCTCGATATGCGGTTTCTCGGTATAGCGGTAGTGGCGGGCACGGCGATGGTGCTCGGCGCGTGTGGCGGTGGTGACAAAGCGGCGACGACCGACACGGTCGGCACATCGACGGCAGCAGTTCCGATGGCGATGCCGGACGCGCCAGCGATGGCGGCGGGCGTGATGTCGCCGATCACGGGGACCACGCACCAAGTGAATATGGTTGGCGATGCGACAGGCTATCGGTTTGAGCCCGCCGAGATCACGGCCAAGGCAGGCGACGGCATCAAGTTCAACTTCGTCTCGGGCGGCCCGCATAACGTCGCGTTCGATCCGGCCTTGGTTCCGGCCGCCGCGAAGGCGCAGCTGATGGCCAACATGCCTGAGCAGGTGAGCGAATTTTCCGGCAAGATGATGATGGCTGCGGGCGAGTCGTATACGATTTCCCTGGGTGCCATCCCGGCAGGCACGTACGAATTCAATTGCACGCCGCATCTGGCAATGAACATGAAGGGTAAGGTCACCGTTCAATAGGCCCGAATACGGTTTTGGATTCTGCGGGGGCTGGCGCGATGCGCCAGCCCCCCCGTTTAAATAAAACC
>JANOKE010000850.1:0-7428 GCA_031419135.1 Gemmatimonadaceae bacterium | reverse complement strand
CCTGATGAGAGTGGACCGGTTGGGGATTTACGACGACTTCTTCGATGTCGGTGGCGACTCGATGACCGCCACCGCACTGGTTGGCCGACTGCGCACCGCGTTCGGAGCCGACATTGGACTTGCGAGTCTGTTCGAGCGGCCAACGATTGCTGGACTCTCCGAGATCGTCGACACCTTCGTGCTGACGAGCGGTGGGACGCGCGCCGCCGTGGGATCGGCGCAGCGCGAGGAATTCGAACTGTGAAGGAAACGAGCGCGCTTCTGTCCACGCTTCGCGCACTGGATGTCAAACTGTGGCTTGAGGACGAGCGCATGCGATGTAGTGCGCCAGTGGGTGTGCTGACTGCCGAGCTGCGGGCAGCACTGGCCAGCCGGAAGGACCAGATCATTACTCTTCTGAAGCTTGCCGAAGCGAGGAAAGTCAACCCGCCGGCGATCGTGCCAATCAAGCCCGACGGACACAGGTTGCCGCTCTTTGCGGTGTCAGGCCATGGAGGCGACGTCTTCTGGCTTCTTGCGCTCGCACGACTTCTGGACGCGGACCAGCCGGTACTCGGCGTGCAGCCTCCGGGACTGGACGGGAGCGAGCCACTTCGCACGGTGGAGGCGCTGGCTCGCTTCGAAGTCGAACAGATCCGCAGCGTCCAGCCCCACGGCCCGTACTTGATTGCCGGGCACTGCGCCGGAGGCGCGATTGCGTTTGAGGTTGCGCAACAACTGACCTCGGCGGGCGAAGAGGTTGCGTTGGTGGCATTGATCGGCAGCCCGTTCCCATCGACGTTCCGCCGGGCAACACAATTGCGACTCCGGCTTCGCCGCCATCTGCAGGCACTCACTACCGGTTCGTTCCTCGAACGCAATCAGTACGTCATCAACCGATTGCAGGGCCGACTGCAAAAGCGGGACGAGGTGAGCGCCGTCGACCCGAGGGTGGCCGCTGCCAGGGCGCGGGTGGAAAGTGCGACAGTCGAGGCCGTCCGCAAGTACGTCCCACAGCCGTATGCGCACTCCATCGACCTGTTCGTCGCGCGCGACGAATGGCATCGTCCCGACCGCTGGCGCGCTGTCGCGAATACCAGCCGCGAACATAGCGTCGGAAGTTTCTACATTGACGACCTCATGCTCGGGTCGCATGTCGAAGTGCTGGCCAAGGTGATTCAGGCACGCATAACCGCAGCGCACGACGCCATTGAAGGGGCCGGTCGCGCTCCGGCATCACGATGAACTGTGCGTTTCACGGTGTGGTCGGCCGCTGGAAACGCCATGCCGTCAGCGCGCCGACAAACGCGCTTGCAAGGCACACGGCAATTTGCCAAGGGTCCAATGACCGAATGCCGAACCACCATGCTGCTGCGGCCGCGATGCCGAGTGTCAGGACGCACCATCCTCCGACCAGGGCCATGGTCACGCCGAGGCCGGCCATGCGATGCCGCAGCCGGACCAGCCACAGCCCCCCCGGGGTGAACCAGCATATCAACCACAACAGTGTTGCGCCCTGACTCCCGAGCATGTCCACACGCACGACCGATTGAATGACCGTCCAACCCAGCGCCGGTGTCAGCGAAAGCTCGGCCGTTCTCGGTGGCGCATTTTCGCCCAGCGATTCCGCGGATATCCGCAGCAGACCGGCGCTCACCAAGCCCGTGAGCCGCACACTGCGCACCGAATCGCCTCGATCGCGAAGCGAAAATACGTGACGTAACGCGAGGACCGGGAACAAGAGCCCAACAAGACGGGCCTTGCGTGCGCTCCACACGACGGCATCACTGCCGCGCTGACCAATGAAAGCATGCGCCGAACGGGCTTGCGGTTCGTGCACCGTCACGATGGGCACGGTGCTCTGGCGATCATCATGTCCACGGACGTCCACATGCATGCGCACCGTATCGGTTCGCAACATCGACGCAATCACCGGTCCCATACCCCGATGCGAAATCGACAAACCGTTCACCGTCGCGCTATCGGTGAAGGCCGCGAACCAGCCAAACCCTGTCGCATTCGGCAGGAGACTGCGTGTCACCTCGCTGACCGCGCCAATCGAACTGTCCGCGGGCGACAGGGCCCACGCCGTCGCGATGAACATGCCGCTTATCGAGATCGTCCAGCAGGCCAGCAACCGCTGCGCGGACCGTTTCCCCGGTGCGTACAGCCAGGTGTGCTCGGCGACAACCCATGCACCAGCGAACGCACCGGCAGTGTTGGTCAGCCAATCAGCGAGTTCAGCGGTTCGCCCTCCCGGGATGCCCGCTGCCTGCGACGTTTCGATGGCCAGCGACAGCAGCGATCCGATCAGCACTGCGCGCGAAACGCGAACCCCGAGCAGACGTAGTGCGACGCCCAGTGGCATGAACAGCGCCACGTTGCTGATCGCGTCGGCAAGCCATTTGGGGTCGCACGCCAAGCACCACCACGTATACCCTGGCGTGTGGCTGACCGCTGTGGGCGTGAGCGTCGCGCCCGCAATCAACGCGAGCGCCGCCAACAGCAGCAGCACGGCGAGCCCTCGGACCATGCGCGGCGCCGCTGTCACCGCGTCACGCATGTGCTATGCAACAAGGAATCGTCGGAATGGTGTTGGTTCGAGCCGTGGAGGGCGACCTGAAAATGGTGTGCGAAGGCTACTACGGCGTGGCGCGCAGCGCACCCCTGACGTTCGATCGGTCTCTGTGCGGGGGGCGTTCGCACTTCTGTCCTGCGCCAATCGCCCCTCGCGCAGAGAGAGGTTATGCCACACATTCTGGCATGACACACACACTCTTCGCTCGCGCCGCCGCCGGGCGCGCGGCGCTCCGCCAGGCGTTTGCGGCTCTGGCCCTCATGGCGGCCTTTGTTCCGCCGTCCGTTGTTGCGCAGTCGGCCCCCGAGTACGGCCCCGGCAAAGGCACCCTGCTGATCGTGGGCGGCGGACAACTCGACAGCTCCGGCATCATCGAAAAGTTCATTGCGTTGGCCGGCGGCTCGGCGGCGAAGATTGTCATCGTCCCCACAGCGGGTGGCAATCGAAAGCCGGATGGCACGCCTGTCGAGTACGAGGCATCACGGGTGCTGGCGTCGTGGAAGAAGTATGGTCTCACGAATGTGCACATGCTGCACACGGCCGATCCCAAAGTTGCTGACACCGACGCGTTCGCATCGATGTTGCGCGACGCGACGGCCGTATGGTTTGTGGGCGGGCGTCAGTGGAACATCGTCGACTCCTACGCGAATACGCGCACCTACCAAGCCTTTCACGATGTGCTGGCGCGCGGCGGTGTGATTGGCGGCAGTTCGGCTGGCGCCACTATCCAGGGCGACTACCTCGTGCGCGGCGCTGTCGCCGGGGCGCAACTGATGATGGCACCGGAGCCCGAGCATCAACAGGCGTTTCGCTTTCTGCGCCGGTCGGCGATCGATCAGCACATCAACACGCGTAATCGCTGGACCGATCTGCAGGAGATCATGGCGAAGTTTCCAAATCTTCTCGGAATCGGGCTGAGTGAAGCCACGGCAATCGTGGTGACCGGCGACCAGTTTGAAGTGATGGGCAAGGCGCAGGTAGCGATTCACGATACGACACATCCGCAGCCGACTGGCGAGAAGCCGTACCTGGTGCTCAATGCAGGTGATCGCTACGACATGAAGCAACGGAGAGTGATTCGATGAAACGCGCCCCACGTGGTTTCCGATTCGTGCGTGGGGTGGGCGTTGTGGCCGCTGCGTTGTTCGTCGCGCATCGGCAGGCCGCGAATGCGACGGCGCAAGTGAGTCCCGCGCCGCGCGCTGCGCCGGTGCCGGTGATTGCCCCCGACATCTACAGCACGCTCCCCTGGCGCTACATCGGCCCCGAAGGCAACCGCTTCACGTCGGCCGCGGGAGTCCCCGGGGACCCGTCCACGTACTATGTGGGTGCGGCATCGGGCGGCATCTACAAGACCACCGACGGCGGTGTGCATTGGGATGCGATCTTCGACGATCAACCCGTCCAGTCCATCGGCTCCCTCGCGGTGGCGCGAAGTGACGCGAACGTGGTGTGGGCGGGAACGGGCGAAGCGCATATCCGCAGTCACATCTCCATTGGACAGGGCGTGTACAAGTCACTCGACGCGGGGAAGACGTGGTCGCTGATGGGATTGGAGAAGACCGGCCGGGTGGCGCGCATGGTCATTCACCCGACCAATCCTGATATCGTGCTGGCGTGCGCCCTGGGCACGGCCTACGGTCCTCAGCCGGAGCGCGGCGTGTACCGCTCGACGGACGGCGGTGCGACGTGGACCAAGACGCTGTTTGTCGATGAGAAGACGGGCTGCTCCGACCTGGCCATGGACCCACGCAACCCGCGCGTGATGTATGCGGGCATGTGGCAGTTCGAGATCCACACGTGGGGGCGTTCGAGCGGTGGCCCAGGGAGCGGTCTCTTTGTGTCGCGCGATGGTGGCGTGACGTGGAAGAAATTGACCGGCCGAGGGCTGCCCACCAAGCCGGTTGGCAAGGTCGTGGTGGCCATCGCGCCGTCAAATCCCGATCGGGTCTTCACCATGATCGAAACCGGCGATGGAGTGCCGTGGAACGGCGAGGCTACCGAGAGCGGCCAGCTGTGGCGCTCCGACGACGGCGGCGAGAACTGGGCCATGATCAATGCCGATCGTAACGCGATGGGCCGCGCGCACTATTACTCGCGCGCCGTGGTCAATCCGGACAACGACAACGAGATGTATTTCCTCACCGCGTCGTTCGCCAAGTCGATTGACGCTGGGCGTACCTTGACGACGTTGACGCGCGGCGAAGCACCCGGTGGCGATCATCATGACATGTGGATTGATCCCACGAACGGCGCTCGCATGATTGTCGCGCACGATCAGGGTCTGTCCATTTCCACCAATCGCGGCAAGACGTGGTTCAAGCAGCGTCTTGGCAACGCGCAGATCTATCACGTGACGGTGGACAACGAGATCCCCTACAACGTGCTGGGCAACAAGCAGGACGAACCCTCGTATCGCGGCCCGAGTAATAGCCGACTGCAGGGCGGATTCGGTGGCGGCGGTGATGGCATTATTCCCAGGGCGATGTGGCACTCGGTCGGTGGTGGAGAGAGTGGCTGGGCCACGCCAGATCCCACCAATTCCAAGCTGATCTGGTCAACCGCGTCCGGCTCCGGCATGGTGGGCGGCATTGTCGTGCGCTACGAAGAAGACCGCCGCCAGTTCCGCAACGTCGAGGTATGGCCGCAGCAGTTGAATGGCCCACCTGCCGACCACAAGTACCGCTTCGTGTGGGACGCGCCGCTGCAGATCTCGCCGCACGACCACAACACCATCTACATCGGCAGCCAGCACGTGCACCGCACCCAGGACGGGGGGCAGAGCTGGCAAGTGATCAGCCCTGATCTTACGCTCAACGACAAGAGTCGCCAACAAAGCTCAGGTGGGCTCACGGCCGACAACATTGGCGTGGAGTACTCGGGCGTGGTGTTCGGACTGGCCGAGTCGCCGAAAACCAAGGGCGAGATCTGGGCGGGTACCAACGATGGCCAGTTGCAGCTCACGCGCGACAACGGCACCACGTGGACCAACCTCACGAAGAACATCCCGAATCTGCCGGCGTGGGGCTCGCTGCGCAGCGTCGTGCCGTCGCGTCATGTCGCCGGTACCACCTATCTCACGGTGGACTTCCATCAAGAGAACAACCGCGATCCGTTCGTCTACAAAACCACCGACTACGGTGCGAGCTGGCGGGCGATCACCACGGGCCTGCCGCGCCACATGATCAGCTATGCGAAGGTGATCCACGAGGATCCCGTAAAGCGTGGTTTGCTGTATTTGGGCACCGAAAGCGCCATCCACGTGTCATTCGACGACGGCGATACGTGGCAGCCGCTGCAGAACAACCTGCCGCACGCGCCCGTGTCCGGCATTGTGGTGCAGGAACACTTCAACGACCTGGTGATCTCCACATACGGTCGTGGCTTCTTCATTATGGATGACATCACGCCGTTACGTGAGTTGAACCCGGCTATGCTCGCGCGGCCGGTGAATTTCTTCGCGCCGCGAGCGGCGTATCGATTCCGTCCCATCACGGCGCCATCGTCCACGTACGACGATCCCACGGTGGGATCGAATCCGCGTTATGGCGCATCGCTTACGTACTACCTCAAGGCACCGGTGACCGGGCGCGTGACCATGACCATCGCCGATGCCAAGGGCACAGTGGTACGCACGATGTCCGGCACCAACACCGCTGGCCTCAATCGCGTGCACTGGGACTTGCGCTTCGACCCCAGTGCTGAGATACGTCTGCTTACGAGCCCCATGTACGCCGCCCACATCGTAACGCCACCGGAAGGGCGGGTTGCGCCGGGAACAAGTCAGTTGAGCATCCTGGCGCCGCCGGGCACGTACACCGTTACACTGCGCACTGGTGGCACCGAGCAGTCGCAGAAGCTCGATGTGCGCAAGGATCCCAACTCCGGCGGTACCGAGGGCGATATCGCGGCACAAACCACCGCGCTGCTGGCGCTTCGGACATCGCTGAACACCGCCGCCGACGCGGTGCGCCGCATTGAGTCGGTGCGCCTGCAACTGGACGCGGTGGCGCGTACGGTGGATGATGCCGCACTGAAGAAGGCATCGGCTGATCTTGGCCTGCAGTTGATGGACGCCGAGATGAACCTCGTTGACCTCAGACAGACGGGTCATGGCCAGGATGGTGTGCGCTTCGGGTCGAAGCTGATCAGCAAGCTCGGCTACCTGAGCAACGGCGTCGCATCAAGCGACTTCCGCCCAACAGACCAGCAGGAAGAGGTGCGCACGCTTCTTGGTGACCAGTTACGCGATCAGCTTCGTCGCATTGATACGTTGCTGGGCACTGAGCTCGAACGGCTGAACGCGCTGCTTCGCACCCGAAGTATTCCGAATATCATCGCGCCGACACCAAAACCCATCGGCATGTAGTTCGTCTTTCCGGCGTCGCACTCCTCGAACTCCGAGTTGTTTATCATGAATCCACATCGCACGATTGTTTTTCGCGTCGCAGCGTGGCTCGCAACCGCGTTCATCCCCACTGGGCTGGACGCGCAGAAAGCAAAGTCTGCTGGCGGCAGCATACCCGTTGGCATGTCGGCCATCCGCGAGGCCGATCTCAAACGGGACCTGTATGTCATGGCCGGTGATGGCATGCGCGGGCGCGAAGCCGGTACCGTTGATGAAATGCGAGCGTCGATGTGGGTGGCTGAGCAACTGCGCACGATTGGTGTGAAGCCAGCCGGGCAGGATGGCAGCTACTTCCAGTGGTGGAACATGCTGGTGACGCGGGTCTCGACGGTGTCGAGCTCGGCCACGATCGCGGGGCAAGCGCTCACCATGTGGAAGGACATCGTGCCGCTGGGCGCTGCGATCGCCGATGCCAGCGGGCCGACCGTGTGGGTCGGTGATGGCAGTGACAGTACTATCGATG
>JANOKE010000849.1:0-2365 GCA_031419135.1 Gemmatimonadaceae bacterium | reverse complement strand
CACCCTTGGCGTTCCGAACGACGCTTCGTAGAGCGAGATGCCGATTTCATCAATCGCGTTTACGGTGATCCGTTCCGCCACCGCGCTGTCGTTGTCCGTGAGTCGGCGCAGCTTCTGCTTGAGCATGCGCGCGAGCGGAATGGAAAACGTGGTGAGCAAAACACGCGCGTTCGGATGCTTCTGGGCCAGATGCACCGCGCGATGCAGCGCGACAACGGTCTTGCCGGTCCCGGCCGAACCGGCGACCCGCGCTGGCCCGCTGAACGTGCGCTCAACAAGCTCGCGTTGCGCCGGGTGCAGAAAGACACTCCACCGATCCCACGGCCAGGCGAGCGCACGTTCGAGCTCGTCGACGTTAGCCATGACGCGAAAGCGACGCTTCGCGTCTGGATGCTCGAACGGATCTGCATCGATGGGGACCGTCGCGCGCTCCGCTGGCGTGCCACCGGTCGCAAGTTCCAGCAACGCCTCAGCCGCCTCACTCGGCAGGTGCGCGATGATCGTAAAGATCGAATCGTCGGTCGCAGCCTTTACATCGGACATCCACTCCGATGGCACGCCGTACGCCAGCAGTTGTGCTTCGGCGACGTGGGCGAACAGTGGCGTTGCGACCGACGGTGCTGGATACGTCACCTCGGCTTCGACATAGCGCGGGATGGCAATGTCGACGACCGTCTCGCGCACTTCCACCAACTGCGCTGCGCCCGTGGTTGGGTGAACCGCGAGCCGACGTCGCTCAGCCCAGGCGTACGCCTTGTCGTGATGGTTCACGTAGCACAGCAGCAGCGAGTCTGCGGTCTTGTGGACGATGATCCGCATGTCGCCGCTGACGCGCACCGACCAGAAGTTCTTGTCCTTTGCCTTGTCGAGCTTGTGGAAGGATAGACCGGGTGCCGCGACATTCATCTGCAGATCGAAGGCCGTGGTCTTGACGGCCTTCTGCTCCTCGCCGGTGAGACGGGCGAGGGCGTCGGTGAAAGCGTCGGCGATGCGGAAGTTCATCGCTCACGCCTTCGTCGTAGGCCGCTTGACGATCATCCCGACGCTGCCATAGTGACGTCCGCAGACACCCAGCAACTCATGCGCGATGTCATGCTCTTTCCCAAGTTTGCTGGACCACATTCCCGAACCCATCTGCCGCGCGGCGTGAGTTGGCGTTCCGCTCGAATCGACGAAGATGGCGACTTTCTCAAAACCAGTCTCTCGCTGGTCGTCAGAGCAGGGTGCGTAGCCCAAAGTCGCAAACGCTTGAACGAAGGATACGAGAGCAACATCGCGTGTTACTCCGTCAGGCCAATAATATGAAGCGCTCGGCCACCACCAGCGGCTTGTATCACCGGCTGCCCAAGCAATGCAATTGTACACAGGCGTCTGAGGGCTCGTGACCGCATAAGGTGTTGCCCGCAGTCCAGGGAATGCCTTCTCCAATGCTGGGACGCTCAGGGCAGCAGCCTCCGCTCGATCCCCCATCGGAGCCACGCATCGGTCATTCTCACCACATCTCCACGATCTGTTGGCAGCACTGGGTCCGCGCCGGTGATCGCCGACAACGCCGCGAACCAGGGATCTGGCGATGTCTTGAGCGACCGGAGAAGCAGGGGTACTGCATCTCTGCCTAAGCCGATAATTCGCTGATAGGACGGATTGCTGGCAAGCGTTGAAGCGGACGACTCATACATCGTCTCCGCTTTCCACGTCGCTGCCAGCTCACCAAAAATCTGCTCGACGGTCTGCCGACTCACTGGCTGCGCCAAGTGCCTGCGCGCGCTCATCAATTGCTCAGCGACACCGGCGGAGTCCAAGCTGACACCATGTCTCCATTCGTCGCCGCGAGCGGGTCCGTAGGAGCGAACCGGCACCATCGTGCTCATAGAAAGAGGTCCTTGGTCTTGTCGGTGATGCTCTCGAAGAAAATCTGGTTCTTCAGGGCGTGTAGCTTCGCGAATCTCTCCCACAGTGACGAGTCGGTTGGCTCGAGACGTCGTTTACTTACCGCATCAATGTCAAGGATGAACGGCAGAACGGGAGGATCGCCGACCGGCTTCTCGATCGTTTCCGTGATGATCGCAATTGCTTCGTTTTCCGGTGAGGGGATGTGCAACTGCATCAGAAAGTGACTGAGCGCTTGGGGAAGGCCGGGCGCAATATCGGGAGCCGTCCGCACAAATTCCTTGAAATCGGAGAACGGGAGCGGGAGTTCCAACCGATTGATGTAGCGAAGCGCGATTCTTTCGATGGACGTTGGCTTTGCCACCTGCAGGTACACTTCCCAGAGTCTCTGGGCTTCCTTCTGCATCGTCTCCCAATCCTGATACGGACGCAGTCGACTGAAGGAGAAGCCGTTCACGCGGGCCTGCGCGATCTG
>JANOKE010000848.1:0-13091 GCA_031419135.1 Gemmatimonadaceae bacterium | reverse complement strand
CCGTTCACCAGGAACGATGCCGCGTTTGCGGACCCGACACGATAGTGCTGTAGCACGACGAATTGTCCCACCAGTGGCAAGACGAGCACCGTGCCCGCTATCACAAGCACCTTGGACAGCAGCAACACGCTCGCGTTGATGGGCTGGCTGGCCCAGAATGCACGGCTCTGCGTTGGCGAATCGGCTTGCACAACACGCGCCGCGATGAGTCCGCCAATCAGCCAAAGCATGGGACCGAGTATCGATTCGCTCGCCTGCAGTTTCCAGACTTCAACGTACGTCAGTGTACTGGCGAGCGTCAGAAGTGCATATCCGGTGAACCACCAACGGAACTCCGTCAGATCTTTCCGCACCAAGTGTGCCACCTGCTGGATGGTCGTCATACCGGTACCTCCACCAGTGCGCCGCGCGGTTTGGAAAACGCCAGGTACAGTTCTTTGAGCGATACTTCACGCACGTCGCGTTGTGTGACGCCTCGAATGTCCGCCTGCCACTCGCTGTCGCGCTGCTCCATCAGCACGCTCAGTCGCAGTCCGGCGCGATCCGCCGACAGCCAGTGCGCGGGAAGCTGTTCCGGGAGTTGAAGCCCGGGTTCCGTGATCAGTTCCACACGCTTGTATCGCGCCCGCAATTCATCGAGCGGTGCTGACAGGCGAATTTGGCCGTGATCCAGAAACCCGACCCAGTCTGCCAGCGCCTCGATCTCCGCAATGTCGTGGGAGCAGAGCAGCACGGTCGTGCCGTCAACGCTTGCTGCATCCAGCAAACCGCGCACCAGCTCATCCTTCACCGCCACATCCATCCCCGTAAACGGCTCATCCATCACGATCAGCTTCGGTCTCGGTGCCAGCGCACAGAGCAGCGCGGCCTTCATGCGCTGCCCACGCGACATGGTACCAACGACCTGTCGCGAGTCGAGATCGAACTGTGAGCGCAGTGTCTTCGCGAGTGCGCGGTCCCATGTGGAATACAACGGGGCGCAGTACGCTTCCAGCTGGTCAAGCCGCATCCATTCGGGCAACAACTGCCCCTCTGCCACGTAGGACATGCGCTGGCGCTGCGCGATGGTGAGCTTGGCGACTGGTGTGCCAAACAGCGAGATACTCCCGTGTTGCAGCGGACGCGCGCTCGCGAGCAGTTGAAACAATGTCGTCTTGCCAGCACCGTTCGCACCGAGCATGGCGTACAACGTCCCTTGGAGCACGTCGAAGTTCAGGTGGTCGAGCACCGCGTTCTTCCCGAAGCGATACGACAATTCTCGAACGGCAATCAGAGGTTGCGACGAAGATATCATGCGTTGCGACCGGTAAGGACCGCAGGTGCGGCCGATTTCACGACGGTGAGTGGCGCCGAAAGTTCGGCCCACCGCGACGAAAAGGCATTCAACACGTCCGTTTCCTTGAGACCAAGACGCATAGCCTCGACGACCAGTTGCTCTACTTCGCGCGACAGCAACTCGCGGCGCTCGGCGGCGGACGCCTTTCGGCCAGCCGACACGACCGTGCCAAGTCCAGGCATCACTTCAAGGAGGCCGTTCCGAGCCAGCTCGGCGACGACCTTATGTGCGGTGTTCGGATTGATCCTGAGCGCCTGGCTCAGTTCGCGGACGGATGGAAAGGCGCTTCCCTCGACCAGTTCGCCTGACACCACGGCTTTGGTGGCGGCATAAACGATCTGGCGGTAGGACGACTCGCCGGTGGTGAGTGTGACCGTGAACGGCAGCATGAGGTGTACTATGTGCTCTAGTACACCTAGATGTCAAGGCACGCACCACAATCGACGCGTTGATCAGCACCGCTGCGACACGGACATTCACTTCTTTCGCGCCGTTGGAGTACGGCGGCCACCCGATTGGCGCGCGCGTCGCAGGTCCGCGAACTCCGTGTCGGCGGTCTCTGAAGGCAGCAGCGGAATACGCGCCAGCAGATCGTCGAACACGCTCAGTATGCGACGCCGGTCTTGCTCGCTGGTGTGTCCGGTACGCTTCGAGGTGTCCTGCTCGTGCGTGAACGTCTTGTTGACAGTACGGGCCATACTCGTACCATACTGCCGGCTGTGAGGCGCTTCAAGGCGGGCCCATTTCGGCTTTGCGTTGCCGTCATTTCTACGAGACAGAGCAACCCAGAGAGTGCCTTCTTGCCCGACTCTGGTCGATAATGGCCCGTGAAGTGACGGCGTCAACAAACTATTGACAAGAATTCGAATTTGCTTTACTTGTGTCTACATGAATCGCCAGCGGCGAAGTAGCTGATGGGACTCATTCGTGACTGAATGGCAGCGCCTGCTTGACGGTAGCAGAGTTTCGTGTCTGCCAGTCAGCACAGTACCTTCATGAGCGACCTAATTTCGGTGCGCTGACTTGGCACCGGCTTTATGATGCTCGGGGAGACAAAAACCAATGCTTCGAGTACTCGCGCTTGCAGGAATCGTTTTGGCGGTCGCCGCCTGTGGAAGTGATGCTGTCGCCCCCCCCCCCGACGTCGGTCCCTGAGATCGACGTAGTCACCGTCTCCCGGCCTCGCGAAGTTGAGGGCACAACAGTTGCGCAGGGGCTCGCCCGTGCAATGAGCAGCGCGGACCTCCGATTGCTCTTGCGTGATGCCCTGCGTGACTCTCGCGTGACCGATCACAAGGTTCTCCTGCAGTCGTTCTCGAGGACTTCAGCGGGTCGGACAGTCACCGCCCATGCTGCCACTTCTCTGAATCTGACGACACCGCAGTTCGAATCGTCGCTACAGACCCTGCCGGAAATGGATCTGTACATGCCGTTTCGAGCGCACCGCCGCGCGTGGCGAGGAACCAATGATGTTCTGGTTGCGGCGTCGTTCGATCCGAACGCCGCGATCCTCGAAGCATTCGACGTCAACGGAATGTCGCACCGTCTCAACCTCGCAGATGGCGTGCCTTCGCGACCGCTTGTCATCCTTCACCCAAGTGAGCCGAAGCGGCCACTTACCGCGATCGAGCCGAGCGGAGGAGAGACGGTCGAGCAACCGCCGCTCATCGTCGCCGGTCTCGAGGAAGGCGAAAACGGCGGTGGCGGGAGCGGCTCGCCGCCTGTCGGCGTGTACCTCACTCGGTTCTACTCGTACCGAAATGACGGGTGGTGGGGCAGTCTGGAGATGGAATTCAGATCTTATGCGTGGGAGTTCCTTCCGTTCTACCTCAACAGCAGCGGTTGGGTCTACCCCGGCGGGTACTGCAGCCTCGGCACAGGAATGAAGATTTTGGAGGCGGGAACGTGGTACAATAAACTGCTCGTCATGGTAAGCCCGGGCGTCACCAATGTTGCCGCAGTCGGATGTACCTATTCCTCTACTCCGCGCGGTTACGAGCTCTTCGTGTTCGAGTCGGACGGCGGACTGAACGGAGCTGGCGACGATTTTGGTCGTCGATTCTTTTATGCCGGTACGATACCGTACGACGCCACGATTGCTGCGACTTATCCCTATTGGTCGTGCGACGGCATTCCCTGGCCGAACTCCGCCTGTCAGTCGCTGCTCTCGGTGGAACTCAAGCTTGAGTACCGATGACTGATCCGCGCGGGAGCGCCATCCGCTGGCGGTGCTCCCGCGCGCTCGGTGCGTTACTGCATCCTGTGGGGCTCGGCGCGATACTGCTCGCCCACAGTGTCGGCGTCGGGGCGCAGGAGCCACGCCGTATCACGGCTTGCATTACGAATCCGTTGGGGGTTCCGATCGGATCAGCGACCGTCGCGGTGCTCGGTACACTCTTCACGGTGCGATCGTCAACGACGGGCTGCGTACAAGTTCCCGTGACCAGTGCGCACGAGCAGCTTCGTGTGCGTCGCGTTGGTTACCGTCCGCTCGATGTTGACGTACCTTCGCGGTCCACCGTTGGCGGCGATTCGTTGCGCGTTGTGATGTACCTGAGCGTGACTGAACTCGCGCCGTCGCTCGTTGTCGGTGATGGGTCAGCACCGCTCGTCAGCACGATCAGTCCCGAAACCCTTCGGCAGCTTCCCGCTCTTGGTGAGCGCGATGTATTTCGGGCGTTGCCGTTCGTACCGGGCGTCTCGCAGCCGAATGATGTGCTGAGTCGAGCTCACCTGGCGGGTGGCGCGAGTGACGAGCACGGCATCGCCCTCGACGGTCATCCGTTGCAGGCGCCATTCCATCTCAATCAGGTATTCGGCGCTGTCAATCCGTCGGCACTGGATCATGTTGATGTCGTCATTCATCACATTCCCGCCAGTCGACAGGATCGCCTCAGCGGCTCAATCGACCTGACATCCCGTCAACTGGATGGCACGCCTGGTCGCGAAATGCAAATCAGTGTTATCTCAGCAGGGATCACGGTTCTGCAACCGAATGCGCTCGGTCTTGCAGATGTAATGCTGAGCGCACGCGGCAGCTATCTCGACGGTCTTCTTCGCACCTTGAATGTCGCCGACGGCAACGGCGGCGATGATCAGCGTGTTCCATCGTTTCGCGACGCACTGCTTACGATCAGAAGGGCGTGGCCGACGGGCTGGCGGGTCGAAGCACTTGCCTTCCACACCCAAGATCGGTGGTTCAAGTCTTCCGGACCGTCCAGTACTGTTCCGCCGCGATGGGGTGAGTCACTGGTCGGTGCGCGCGCCGCCTATTTGCATGGCGCTTGGCGCACCGATTTTCGCGTGTCGTACGATCGTGCTTTCGCGGAGGCGCGACGCGGGCAAATAACCGGGGACGACACATCCGTGACAGTTCCGCGTCCCAGCGACATTGCGATTGATCAACGCTGGCTCTCCGCAGCCACTTCGCTCGCATTCCAGCGAACAACATGGAGCATACTCACCGGCCTATCGATAGACAGACGAGATCACGACAATGCGTGGTCGGGGCCCGACGTGGCATCGCTGCTGAGCCCATCCATCCCGTCGCCAGCGACCTACGTGGCGAAGCAGTCCGTGGCATCCGCCTTCGTCGAAGCCTCGCGCGCCTTGCCGTTTGCGACCGTGGTTGTCGGCGTTCGTGCCACTCGGGTTGACAGCAGCGCTTTCGTCGCGCCACGCCTGCTGCTGACTGCGCCGCTCTCACGATCACTTGACCTGTCGCTGAGCGTGAACCGTCGCCTGCAGCATGAGGCGATCGCCAGCGAGCCGCTCGAAGGAAGCATTACGCAGCCGGTCTTCTTTACATCGACGCCACGTGTTGCCGATGTCGCCGCGATCTCGTCATCATGGCGCCCTCGCCGAGGGCAAGGTAATGGGCGCTTTCAGGCTACGGCGACCGCATATGCTCGGAATCAGAGAAATTCCCCTGTCGTAGTCACCGAGGTCATCGCGCCGCTATCGGAACCACCGCTCGCTATCAGTGTGCAATCCAGTGCCTCGGAGCCGCGCTTTCGGCTGACCTCCGGTTTTGTGATGGGCGGTACGGTCGGAGTGGACTACGCGACAGAAGCAGGATGGCTTCTGCAAAGCAGCTACACGCGTCAGCGGGTGCGTGACCGACGTGACGGGTCGCTCCGCCCCGTTCCGTGGGACGCTCCGCATCAACTGGTCGCGATCATCGGCGTACCATTTGCCGGCCGTTTCCAGGCGACCGTAGCGCAGCAGGTGAGAAGTGGGACAGCAATCACGCCGATCCAATACCGTTTGCTACGTCCGACGCCCTTTGGCAACTATGCGTGGCGTCTGATTCCAGGAGTGCCGCTTTCGGCACGACGCCCAAGCTACCTACGCACTGATGTCGGTATCCAAGGCGCTTGGAACGCGCTCGGGCGCCGGTGGATCGCATCGGTTCAAGTCATCAATGCGTTCAGTCGCACGAATGGGCTCGATGATACCGCTGGATCACTCATCGCCTGTGATGCACTTAATGCACGATGTGAAAACGGCGGGGCAAGGAGACGTAGTCTTCCCCTTCTGCCGTCGGTGGGTCTGGAAGTCCGATGGTGACGCTCCAGGCCAGTCGTCGTGCACAGCTCGCAATCATCACGATGATGGCGAGCACGCTCGCCTGTGACCCGACAGTGCCATTGGCGAGCCACACCAACAAGTCGATGGTGTATCTGGTGCTATCGCTGCATCAGCCGGCGCCGGCGCAGCCCGGGATCTTCGCCGTCGTGGCGAATACGGGAACACCTTACGCACTTGATCTTCGACCTGCGACGCGACTCGTGCTTAGACGACGATCCGATCTGGCCACCTTTGCATGGCGTCCGGCGACGCCGCAGCCGCCAGGGTTTGTGCGCGGCAACTACGAGCTGTTGGAGTCATCGACGCCTGACGGTCTCGGCTGGCGCAATCTCGTCCCTGGAGAGCGCTATGATCTCGAAGTTGAGACCGAAGGTCGGCTTGTAGCGGGGAGTACGCAGATGCCGGAACGCCCGATGCTTCGGCTTCAACGCGGGCTCGGCATTGACACGGTGTTCTGGAATCGTGCGATCGGTGCGGTGGCATACCGCTTTCTCGATCGCAATTTCGAGGTCGATACCTTTTTCGTTGTCGCGCCACGCGCGGATACCGCTACCTACTACGTGACCGCGTTCGAACAGAATCTTCACGCCTATCTTCGGGATACGACCTTGGTGCGTTCGGGGATCACGGGTGCGTTTGGTCTCTTCGGGGCACAAGTCACGGCTGCAATCACCGTTCCCGGCACTCGACCATAAACGAACCGATACCGCGCATCGCTCTTGAGCATCACACTCACCGGAAGATGTCTTTCCACTGTCCATCGTGCGTGATGAACGCTTCGGAAATCTCCAGGCGCCGGGCGCGCATCAAGGAGCCCTTGTCGGCGCCGAGCTAGAGTTCCGCGACCATCGGATCGACCGGTTCGAGAAACGGAAACCGGTGAAAGGCGGTATCACGGGTGCAAATGCGTCGCACGCCGTGTTCACGCATCAACGCGGCGGTTTCGGTGTCGTGCCAGAGGTTCCCGGCAATGACCGGTACTTCCCGAACCACGTCGCGCAGCACCTCGCCGTGTCGGTCCGTTTGGATAAGCATCTCCAGCCCCGGTGACTCGACGATCGTATTCACGAACTCGTGTGCCTCACGCGTTGTCCACGGATTGCGCAGCACGCGCGGGTGCGTCACGACACGGAGAAACTCGTAGCAGATCCCCCAGGTCAGGAACCACGCGGCGCTCCCGGCGCGGCAGCGTTCAAGCAGTTCGCGACACCGCGCGTGTTCTGCTGCGCGCACATCGGCGGCGTAGACCAGCACGTTCGTGTCGACGACGAACACCTACCGGTTTTCCATGGCGTGGTACAGCGCATCGCGATCGGCAATGTCAACCAGCGCGCCACCGCTGTCGAATGTCGGGAGCGGCGGCAGGTCGGCCCTCGTCCGTCGGGACTGGAGCAGACTGCGGAGCGCTGTCTCGACGAGTTCGGACATGGTGCGCCCGCTGCGCGCCGCTTCCCTGCGGAGCCTGGCCATGACGGAGTCGTCGATATTAAGGGTTGTCTTCATATATGGCTAACCATACAGCGTGTATGGCTGTATGTCCACGCGCCTTCGACAACTCCCCTCATCGTGGCACCTGGCCTCGAGCTTGGCGAAGAGGCCCTGCGCATTTTGTCAGGGCAAGACAGACCGTGCTCCTCGCCGAAACAGGAGTGACCATGCAGTTTGAGGGTGTCGTGCCCGTTCGTCCTTACCTGTCCCCACCACTGTGGACCATCTCCAAAGGCGGCATGAAGCCAATGCGCGTGCGCACCATCCTCGTAGGCTCCGGACATCTTGCCCACCGCATCCGTGCGCTGGTCACCGCCAGCGGCAGCGAGATTGTACTGCTGGCGCGCGAGAATATTCGTTCGGAGTCAACAGGTGAACCCACGTTCGAATCGATCGTGCGGATGGTGCGCGACGCCGACTTCACCAGCATCTCGTCCGCCTATCTGGTAGACGATCTTGACGAAGTGAATCTGGAGTTGTTGATCGCCCTCCTGTCGGTGGATCGACGGCTGCCTGTTGTGTTGGCGCTGTTCAACGAGAACATCGCGCCGCACCTGCAAGCGGCCAATCCGAATATTCGCGTGCTCAACCCGGCAAAGATTGCGGCGCCTGCGTTCATCGAAGCCCTCGATACGCCGCTCACGCACGCACTGCGGTACCGGCCGGTGCGCATGGCCGACAACCGGGTTCGGAAGCCGGTCGATCCGCTCATCACGAAGCTCAGCCTGGGCTTCGGTACGATGCTGATAGCTGCCACCGCGTACTTCCACGCGGCGCAACGGCTGTCGTGGATTGACGCGCTGTACTTCGTCACGGTGACGGTTGCCACCGTGGGGTATGGCGACATCAACCTGATGAACGCCAGCACCCTGTCCAAGCTGATGGGGATTGGTCTCATTTTGGGCTCGACCTTCTTCATCTGGATGATCTTTTCGCTCACGGTGGACCGCATCATCAAGCGCCGCGTGCAACTGGCCCTTGGTCGCCGCACGTACACGCATCGCGATCACGTGATCGTGTGCGGTCTCGGGCGATTGGGGTACTTCATTGCCGAAGGGCTGATCGCGCGCGGTGAGCAGGTACTCATCGTGGAGCGTAACGAGGATTCCTCCACCATCGAACACTTTCGGTCGCTGGGGGCCGATGTGTACATCGGCGACGCGCGCCTGCCGCGCGTGCTGCAGGAGGTGGGCGTGACGCGCGCCAAGGCGCTGTACTCGGTCATCAGCAACGACTTCACGAACCTGGAGATCGGCCTCAACGCGCGCACATTCGAGCCAAACCTTCGGTTGGTGCTACGCATTTTCGATGAGGCGATGTCGGCGCGCATCCGTGAGCAACTCGACATTCACCTCACGTTCAGCATGACGGCGATCGCCGACGAGAAAGTGTTTCGTGCCATGCCGCCAGTCGACGTCTCTGCGCACGGTCTTGTCGGCGAACATCTGCTGTAGATCAGCGGGCGATGAATCGGCCGCCCGTGGGACTAGACGCAGGTGTACTTTACTTTTAGTCTGACTGAACGTATAGTATACGTATGTTTGATCGCCCGTTCTGGCAACGACGAATTGAGGCTGCGTGGGGCCAGGCGCCAATCGCCTGGCTCGCCGGGGTGCGTCGCGCTGGGAAGACCACACTCGCGAATCAGCTCGGCCCCGAAAGCGTTTTGTACGTCAATTGCGACCTTCCGTCAGTCGAAGACCGGGTGCGAGATCCACAGCTGTTCTTTGCGTCCTGTACGAAGCCGTACATTGTATTCGACGAAATTCATCAGCTCAGCGATCCGGCGCGCCTGCTGAAGATCGGCGCCGATCTGTTTCCTGCGCTCAGGATTCTGGCCACCGGTTCGTCCACACTTGCGGCGAGCAGCAAGTTTTCAGATTCGCTGGCAGGGCGCAAGCGCACCATTCATCTCACGCCCGTGACGTGGGAGGAATTGCCGACATTCGCCGCAACCTTGGAGAGGAGACTCTTCCACGGCGGCCTTCCACAGGCGCTGCTCGCCGACATCAAGCAACCCTCGCTGTATCGGGAATGGATGGATTCGTTCTTCGCGCGTGACGTCCAGCGGCTCTTTGGTTTGCGCGATATGAATCGATTCAACGCGCTGTTCGAGTACGTGTTACGTCAAAGCGGCGGTCAATTTGAAGTGACGCGAACGGCGTCGGCGCTCGGCATTTCGCGACCCACCGTCGAGCGCCATCTCCAGGCGTTGGAGATAACGCACGCCATTACCGTGGTGCGCCCGTTTTTCGGAGGCGGGCAGAAGGAGATTGTGAAGCAACCCAAGGTGTACGGCTTCGACACCGGATTCGTGAGTTTCTCTCGAGGATGGGACACACTGCGAAACGACGATTTCGGCGCACTCTGGGAACATCTGGTACTCGAGCACCTGCAAGCCCACTTCCCCAACTATGCTGCGCGGTACTGGCGCGACACGGCAGGCAATGAAGTGGACTTTGTTCTTTCGTCGAAGCGCGACGAAGTTGATGCCATCGAGTGCAAATGGAATCCTAAAGCGTTCGATAGCCGGGCTCTGCAGCTTTTTCGACGCTACTATCCGCAAGGACACAACTACCTGGTTACGCCAGGGGCTACCACGCCGTATCAGGCACGCCATGGTGAATTGACCGTGACGGTGTGCACGCCAGCCCACGTACACCCCTGACAGCTAATGACGGCACTCTGTCCTCAGAAACATTTCCCGAGTCGCTTGTGCGACGCCACATCGCGACGATTCCGGTGACGCCCATCAACGCCGCTCCAACACTCAGAATTCCCGATAAACCGTGTTCAGCATGACCGCCATCGCCGACGACCAGGTGTTTCGTGCCATGCCGTCAGTCGCCTCCTCCACCACAGCCTGACGAGCAGCCCGACCCACCACCGTCACTGCCCGAGTCGCCGGAGCCGCTGTCAGTCGCGTGGCTGTCGCCCCAGTCGGTGCCACCGCCGCCACCGGAAAAGCCACCGCCGGACGAGTCAACGCTGAACTCCGGCATGTCGTGGTGCCCCGGCGCATCGCCTCGCCCATCGAACTGCTGGTACAGGGGCACGTCTCCGCCACCACTCATCGCGGCAGTTGAGTCGTAGCGCGTAGAGGTGTCGTCCTGCTTGAACTTGGGCGTACCCCAGATATCCCACGGCGGGCTCACATTGAACTCGGCGTGATAACGCACCAACGTCGCCTCGAACTGCTGCGCGTACACGCTGGTCTGATCGTCGGTGGGCATGAGCTCGGGATGATGATCGAAGTCCCGACCCAGCACATCGCGGCAGAACTCGCGATAGGCGCGAGTGAACAGCAAGTGCTCGTGCCACACCGTATCGATCACCTTGGACGGGGTGACGATGATATCGCTGGTGACGCCAAGAAATACGAACTTGCGATACTCGTCGATCGCCCGCAGCGCGAAGTGCGTGTTCCAGCCGTGCTTGCGGGCAATCTTGCTGGCGAACGCCTTGGTGGACGCATCGGCACCGCCAAACGCTTCGCTCACGTGGTCCCACAAATGCGTGGGAACGATCTCGGTGAAGTGGTACTGCCGCAGGCGAAGCCAGAGGTCTTTTTTCATGGCTACTGGTTTGACGTAACCTTGACCCTCGGCGTCTTGAGCCGCTGGTCGTAGAACTCAACAATCCGCTTCTGCATGTCCAGGAAATCCTCGGCCGTGGCCGTGCCGCCACCATGCCCGCCGTTGGCATAGTTCACCCAGATGCATTCCTTGCCAAGCCGCCGCAGCGCGTAGTACATCTCGCGCGTGTTGAGCGCCGGTACGTTGGAATCCTGTTCACCGGTTACCAGCAGGAGTGGTGTGGTGATGCGATCGGCAAACATCACAGCCGAATGCGCCACATACTTCTGCGGCTGCGCCCACATGGATGCGCCAATGCGGTCCTGCGTTTTTTCGGCCGCGTTCACATTGCGCACGCCAAGTCGCGGGCTATCGGTGTAAAAGCTGATCATGTCCACCTTGCCCGAAATGTTCACCGCGGCCTTGAAGCGATTGGTTTGCGTGATGAGCAGGTTGGTGGCGTATCCGCCGTAACTCTGCCCCTGCACCCCGAGTCGCGCCGAATCGGCGACACCCATTTCGATAAGCTTGTTGGCGGCCGCAGTGACGCCCTTGGCCCACGCCTCGCCGGGATAGCCAATCTCGAAGTCCACCGCCGGATGCACCACTACATATCCGGCGCCGGTCAGCACGTTGGCGCGCACATCGAACGTGTCGTCGAAGTAATCTTCGTAGATCTCGAACACGGTGGGGTACGATTTGGTCTTGTCATAGTCGGCGGGATAGTACACCACCATCTTTTTCGCGTGACCGTCGGCGTCGAGAAACGTGTGCAGGTCGGTGGGTCCGATTTTCTTTGCGGCGAGTTGCGGATTGGTTTCCACCAATCGACGCAAATCACTCAGGTCGGTGTTGGCCGTGTAGAGATCGGCCGGGCGGTTGCCATTCGCGACATTCAGCACGATGGATTTGCCGTCCCTGGCCAGTCGGAATTGCGAATACAAACGTCCGTCCTTGACGAGTTCCTTGAGCTGTTTGGTAGGCCGGTCGTAGCGCAGGATGCCGCGCTCCCACTTCTGCCGCGACGCGAATGTGAGGAACAGATGCTGACCATCGGCGCTCCATCCCGCAAACGTCACCCGTGGCAACGTCTCGCTCGAGTCACTTGAGGCCACGACTTTCTCGCGCGCGCCCGTATTCACGTCGGCCAACCACATCCCTTCGCGGTTGGAGACCAGCACGGCATCACCCACGGGGCTATAGCGCACTACGCTAAACCGCTCCAGCGCCGCCTTGTCACGCGCCGCCTTCGAAGTGTCCGGCGATTCACCACGGCGTAGCTCCGGCGCGCCCGCAAGGAGTTTCTTTGTGGTATCAGCGATGCTCGCCAGATACACGCGGCCGCCATTCGAATACGCGTAGCGTTTCCCGTCGTCGGCCCACTGGATCTGCATGCCGCGCGTAGAGGCGTGCAGCACGCGCTCGACACCGGCCGAGTCGCGCACGCGCAACGACGCTTCCGCGCCGAGTCCTTCGTAGTCGGTCTTGGCGACAATATCACGCGCGTACGTGATCGCACTGCCGTCTTCGGCCAGTGTGTAGTTGGCGAGCGGCGTTTCCGGTACCGCTTCGCGCGCCTGGCCCGTGCCCACGTCCAGCGTCATCACACTGCGCAGGTTGGCGGCACGACGAATCGCGTCCCAGGCGAGAAACGGGTCCTTGCTGGACTGCACAAACACCGGCGTCACGCCAGTCATCGTGGCAAACGTGTCGCGCGCGTTCTTGCGCCATTCGAGCGTATGAGTCGTGAACACCAACCCTTTGCCGTTCGGTGTCCAGCGCAAGTCGCTGTTCTCGGCCACATACTTGCCCGGCGGCAGCTTCATCATCACCGATTTGTTGGTGGCCTTCGCCCACACCACCGGCTCGTACACATCGCCGTTGAAAACCAGCATCGCCAGTCGCGCGCCGTCGGCCGACCAGCGCATGCCGCGAACGCTCTTCTTGTCGGCAAAGATCGATTGCGTGACACCGGTTTTGGTATCAATAAGCAGTACCCGGGACAGCGCGCCGCGCACGTAGGTGGGGTCGCCGTCGCGGCGGAAATCCTGACCGAAGGCCTCGCGCCGAACGGACGACGTGGCCGCGATGAAACGTCCGTC
>JANOKE010000847.1:0-7618 GCA_031419135.1 Gemmatimonadaceae bacterium | reverse complement strand
ACTGGACGTTGATCAGGCCCACGACGCCAAGCGCCCTCGCGAAGGCCACCGTATGCGCCTTCATCTGCTCGATCGCGTCGTGCGGGATGAGATATGGGGGCAGTACGCACGCCGAGTCGCCCGAGTGAATACCGGCACTTTCGATGTGCTCCATGACCGCACCAATCACCACGTCAGTCCCATCGCTCAACGCATCCACGTCGGCTTCGAACGCGTCCTCCAGAAACCGATCAACCAGCACCGGGCGATCCTCACTGACCCGCGCTGCCCGTTCGAAATAGTCGCGCAGCGACAACGCATCGTGCACGATTTCCATCGCGCGAGCACCCAAGACGTACGACGGGCGCACCAATACCGGATAGCCGATTCGGTCGGCGATCGTTACGGCCTCGTCAACACTCGTCGCCGTACCATTCGCCGGCTGGGCGATACCCAACTCCCGGGTGAGCTTCTCAAACCGCCGCCGATCTTCCGCAATATCGATCGAGTCGGGCGACGTGCCCAGGATGCGCACGCCGGCCGCTTCGAGGGCGCGCGTAAGCTTGAGTGGAGTCTGTCCACCGAGTTGCACGATGACGCCCAGCGGCTTTTCGCGCTCGACAATTTCCAGCACATCTTCGAGCGTGAGCGGTTCGAAGAACAACTTGTCAGAGATGTCGAAGTCGGTGGAGACCGTTTCGGGATTGGAGTTGACCATGATGGTCTCGTACCCCTGTTCCCTGAGCGCCAGTACCGCGCGCACACAGCAATAGTCGAACTCCACGCCCTGCCCGATGCGGTTGGGGCCGGAGCCGAGAATCACCACCTTCGGGCGCCCCCCGGTGACCGCTTCGCTCTCTTCGTCGTAGCAGCCGTACAGGTACGGCGTGCTGGAGGGAAACTCACCAGCGCAGGTGTCGATCATCTTGTACGCCGGGCGAACCCCAAGGGCCCAGCGACGTGCACGCGTTTCGTGCTCGGACTCCTGTCGCAGCGCGCCCAATTGCCGGTCGGAAAAGCCCATGCGTTTCATCGACCGCATGGTGTCGGCATCGATGACGGGCAGCGCGCGATACCACCCTTCGGCCTCCAGCAGTTCCTGCAACTGATCGAGGAACCATGGATCGATGCCCGTGATGGCGTGCAGCTCGGCGGTGCCCATCCCCAATTGCATGGCGCGCTTCAGCTGAAAGATTCGTTCAGGCGTTGGACGGCTGAGTGCACCGCGCAGCGCTTCCTTCGATTCCTCGGTCAAGCGGTCATCGATGAGTCGCTCACCCACGGCCCATCCCGGTCGGCCAGTTTCGAGGGCACGCAGCGCTTTCTGGAATGCTTCTTTGAACGTTCGCCCAATGGCCATCGACTCACCCACCGACTTCATCTGCGTGGTGAGTCCGGGGTCGGCGGAGACGAATTTTTCGAAGGCGAAGCGCGGACATTTCACGATCACGTAGTCCAGCACGGGCTCAAAGCTGGCCGGCGTGGTTTTGGTGATGTCGTTCGGCACTTCATCCAGGCGAAAGCCAACCGCGAGCTTGGCGCCAATACGCGCGATCGGGAATCCCGTGGCTTTTGAGGCAAGCGCCGATGAGCGCGACACCCGCGGATTCATCTCGATTACGATCAATTCACCGTTCACGGGACTGACGGCAAACTGAATGTTGCAGCCACCGGCATCCACGCCAATCTCGCGGATGATCGCGACGGCGGCATCGCGCATCGCCTGATACTCGCGGTCGGTGAGCGTCATGGCGGGTGCCACGGTGATCGAGTCGCCCGTATGCACGCCCATCGGGTCGAGATTTTCGATCGAGCACACGATCACCACGTTGTCGGCGCAATCGCGCATCACTTCGAGCTCGAACTCTTTCCACCCGAGCAGAGAGTGCTCGACCAGCACGGACGTGACGGGCGAAAGATCGAGCCCGCGGCGCACAATGCTTTCAAACTCCTCACGGTTGTACGCGATACCGCCGCCGGTGCCGCCAAGGGTGAACGACGGACGAATGATCGACGGGAATCCCGTCTGTTCGACGGCCACCAGCGCCTCCTCCAACGAGGTCACCGTGCGACCGGTCGGGCATTTGAGACCAATCTTTTCCATCGCTTCGGCAAACAGCTTGCGATCTTCGGCGACGCGAATGGCGCGCGCGTTGGCCCCGATCAGTTCGCACCCATAACGCGCCAGCACGCCCGTGTCGTACAACGTCAGCGCAACGTTGAGCGCCGTCTGACCGCCCATCGTGGGCAGCACCGCGTCCGGGCGTTCCCGCGCGATCACCATCTCGACGAATTCGGGCGTCACCGGCTCGATGTAGGTCCGATCGGCGAACTCGGGATCCGTCATGATGGTGGCTGGATTGGAATTCACGAGGACGACCTCGTACCCTTCCTCCCGCAGCGCCTTAATGGCTTGCGTGCCGGAGTAGTCGAACTCGGCGGCCTGCCCGATCACGATCGGCCCGGAGCCAATCACCAGAATGCGGTGCAGGTCAGTGCGTCGCGGCATGAATCAGATCGTCGATGATGTCGTCAAAAGTGCGCGACGCGCGCCAGCCGGTCGCATTCTGGAGTTTGTGCGGATCGCCCACCAGTGCAGGAACGTCGATGGGTCGCACCAGCGTCGGATCCGTGACGACGGGCGCGTTGACGCCCGCGCGCACCAGCACGCGCTCCACGATGTCGTGCACCGACCGCCCCGTGCCACTGGCCACGTTGTACGCGTGACCGGGCGTTCCGCGTCGCAGCAGGGAAATATACGCCGCGACCACATCACTTACATGGAGGAAATCACGGATCGGCGTGGTATTGCCTACGCGAAGCGGTGTGCCGATCGCCGCGTCGCGCAGCGCGAGTGCGCGCGCCACGAGCGCTGGCAGCAGAAAGCGGGGATCCTGTCCGCGTCCGCTGTGGTTGAAACTGCGCGCCACGATCACGCGCAGTCCGTTGGCGCGCCAGCATTGCAACGCCATGACCTCCTGTGCCGCTTTCGTGGCCGCGTAGACGGTGCGCGGCGCCTGCGGTGTATCCTCGGACAACGCGCGCACCTCTCCCTCTTGTCGCCCATACTGCTCTGCGCTGCCGACCAGCAACACCACGGGATCAACGGGGGCGGCGGCGCGCACCTGCTCCACGCGCTGCAGCAGACGCGCCGTCGCGGTCACGTTGATGTCCCAGGCCAGCGCGGGGTCGGCCTCGGCCGTGGGGACATGCGAAATGGCCGCCAGATGCACCACGAGGTCGGGTTGTGCGGCCCGCACGGCGTCGGTCACGAACGGCCCGTCACGCAAATCCCCGAGGCACCAATGCAGCGGCGGTCGCGCGGCCGCACCGGCGGCCTCCGTCAAGCCGTCGCGCGCCGCGTGCGTCGCGGCGTCGTCATCCAGCGCGATGCCCCACACCTCGATGCCGTCATCACGCAGCGCCTGAGTGATCCATCGACCGACGAATCCTGCCGCGCCGGTGACTAGCGCGCGCATGGACGTCGGCGCCTCAGGCAGAGTGGACCGGGGGGATGGATCACCGCGCGGCAGCGTACCGCGCGAGGTCGGCGTCGACCATCATGTGCACCAACTGGGCGAAGGTGACGGTTGGCGACCACCCCAACTGCGTTTTCGCTTTCGATGGATCGGCCACCAGCAGATCCACCTCGGCGGGGCGGAAGAACTTCTCGTCCTGCACCACGAACTCGCGATAGTCCAGCCCGACTGTTTCAAACGCCGCCTGACAGAAATCGCGCACGGAGAAGGTGGCGCCCGTCCCAATGACAAAGTCGTCAGGGGTATCCTGCTGCAGCATGCGCCACATCGCGTCGACGTAGTCGCCGGCGAACCCCCAGTCGCGGCGCGCGTCGAGGTTTCCCAAACGCAGTTCGCGCTGGAGTCCCATCTTGATGCGCGCCACGGCATCGGAAATCTTGCGTGTGACAAACTCGAGTCCGCGCCGCGGCGACTCATGGTTGAACAGGATGCCCGAGACGGCGAAGAGGTTGAAGCTTTCGCGATAGTTCACGGTAATCCAGTGGCCGTACACTTTAGCAACGCCATAGGGCGATCGCGGATAAAAGGGCGTGGATTCCCGCTGTGGTGTTTCCACGACTTTTCCGAACTGCTCACTGGAACTGGCCTGGTACAGTCGCGCGCGTGGCGCGGCCTTGCGCATGGCTTCGAGCATGCGCGTGACGCCCAAGGCCGTAAACTCACCGGTCAGGACGGGCTGCTGCCAGGAGGTCTGCACAAAACTCTGGGCCGCGAGATTGTAGATCTCGTCGGGCCTGGTTGCCTCCACCACATCGGTGAGCGACGTTTGGTCGAGCAGATCCGCCGACGCCAATTCGATCCGATCGACGAGATGCGCAATACGCTCATACGGCGTGGTCGAGGAGCGTCGGACGACCCCCACGACCCGATAGCCCTTGGCGAGCAGAAGCTCGGCGAGATAGGAGCCATCCTGGCCGGTGATTCCGGTGATGAGGGCGGATTTCATCAAAGAGTAGGAAGTCGGCAGCAGGAAGTCGGCAGTACGTTGAACTGAGTACGAAGTACTTGAACTGAGTACGGAGTACGTTGAACTGCGTACGAAGTATGAGCGGATATGCGAAGGCGGGAAGCCCGATGCAAATGAGCTCCCCGCCTGGCGATGATCACGACGGGTTCAGGCGACGGCGAGCTGACCGCGCGGCGCGCGCTTGATCTTGCCGGCCGCGAGACACCGGGTGCACACCTTCACTTTGATAATGGTGCCGTCGCGCAGCGTGCGCACGACCTGCAGGTTTGGTCTCCACGTGCGACGGGTCTTGTTGTTGGCGTGCGAAACGCTGTTCCCGAACGCAACGCCTTTGTCGCAGCAAAAGCAGCGATGACGATTGATGGCCATGAGGATGCGTCCTGTCAGCTGAGGATCAATTCGATCCGCGCCATCTCTGCGCCGTCACCCTTGCGGTGGCCGGTCTTGAGAATGCGCGTATAGCCGCCCGGTCGCGTGGCGAACTGCGGACCAATCTCCTGAAAGAGCTTGTCCGCCGCCTCCCGCTTCTGAACGTGCCGGCCGGCGAGGCGACGCGCGTGGAGCGTGCCGCTGCGGGCTTTGGTGATGAGTTTTTCGACGAACGGGCGGAGTTCTTTCGCCTTGGCTTCCGTCGTTTCGATCGCCCCCGACTCGATGAGCGAGGTGGCGAGGTTGCGAAGCAGCGCGAGGCGCTGTTCACTGGTTCGCCGCAGTTGGCGATTGGCCTTGCGATGGCGCATGGAACGTTATTCCTCGTCGTCGTCGTCGTCATCGGGCGCATTTTCGGCGGCGCGGCTGGGCGCCGTGCCCATGTCGAGAATGCGGACACCGTCCGTGCTCTCTTCATAGCGCATTCCGAAATTGAGCCCTTCTTTCTCGAGCAGTGCGGCGATTTCCTGCAGGGACTTCTTGCCGAAGTTCTTGACCTGGAGGATTTGCGCCTCGGTCTGGCGAACCAGATCACCGAGCGAGCGAATGTTGGAATTCTTGAGTGAGTTGACCGATCGAACGGACAGTTCGAGGTCGTCGATTGGCGTGCGAAACAGCTCGGCGAGACGCAAGGCGTCACTGTTCGCGGCGTCGCCGGCAGCGCCGGGCTGCGCCGACGCCGACGAACCAAAGCCCACGAAGTACTGGAAGTGCGTCTGGGCCAGTGCCGCGGCGTAACTCACCGATTCCTCGGGCGACATCGTGCCGTTGGTTTCGACGGTGAGCGTGAGGCGATCGTAGTCTGTCCGCTGTCCCACGCGCGTTTCCGCGACGGTGAAATTGGCCCGACGCACCGGATTGTAGATGGCGTCGATTCGCACGACATCCACCGACAGGTTTTTGTCAGTCGGATGCTGATCGCTTTCCACGTAGCCCCGCCCCTTGTTCACATAGAGCTCGACATTGAAGTCGCGCTCGTCGGTGATCGTGAACAGGTGATGCGACGGGTCGATCACGCGCACGCCGCCAACGGCCTGCACCTGAATGTCCGCCGCGGTCACCACACCGGGTCCCGACTTGCTGATGCGGAGCACGGTTTGCTCGACTTCGTCGGGCAAGGCCAACGTCAGTGTTTTGAGGTTGCCGATGATCTGGTGCACGTCCTCGACCACACCGCCAATGGTCTGGTGCTCATGCACCACGCCGTCAATGCGGAATGCCCACACGGCGGAACCACGCAGCGACGACAGCAGCAGTCGACGCATCGCGTTCCCCAACGTGTGACCAAAGCCGCGCTCCAGCGGCTGCAGCCGGAATTCCGCCAGATTCGGCGTGTCCTCGCGCTTCGTTGCTTCAACCAGCTGCGGACGAACCAGTCCGCTGAGATCGATGGTGTTCGCCATGGAGTGTTGTGGTCGTTAAGTGATCACGCCGATTCGAAGTGAATCCGCGACGCTCTGCCTCGCCCCGACGCGTGGCAGACCCGTAAGGGAGTTCGGGTCCCGATCTTGACTGAGCCGGAAGTAGAAAGTCGGTAGTCGGTAGTACTCTCTACTGAGTACCAAGTACCTGCTCCCGACTCTTTTCCCGACTCCTTACTGCCGTTCAACGTACTGCCGACTGCCGACTTCCTACTGCCTACTTATTTAGAGTACAACTCCACCACCAATTGCTCCTGCGCGGCCAACGGAATCGCCGTACGCGCGGGCTTCTCGAGGACGCGACCGCTGAACGACTCTTTGTCGACCGCGATCCAGGACAGCGACGACCCGCGACCGCTCTGTTCCAGCGCGGCCATCACCAGGGCGAGTTCGCGCGACGACTGCTTGACGCGCACTTCTTCACCGGGGCGGACCTGGTACGACGGCACATCAAGGATACGCTGCTTCACTTCGATGTGGCGATGCCGGATGAGTTGACGCGCGGCCTTGCGGCTGGGCGCAAATCCCATGCGGTAGATCACGTTGTCGAGACGCGTTTCGAGCGCCGCCAGCAGATTGTGGCCGGTGATACCCGGGAACGATGCCACGCGCTCGAACGTGTTGCGGAACTGCTTCTCACTGATGCCATACATGCGTTTGATCTTCTGCTTTTCACGCAACTGCTTGGAATACTCCGACAGCTTCTTGCGACGTGCTGTGGCCTGACCGTGCTGGCCTGGCGCATACGGACGCCGCTCGACCGGGCACTTTTCCGTGAAGCACTTGGTGCCCTTGAGGAACAGTTTCTGGCCTTCACGACGACACTGGCGGCAGCTGGGACCGGTATAGCGAGCCATGGTCAGACCCTCCGACGCTTGGGGGGACGGCAACCATTGTGCGGAATTGGCGTGACGTCACGAATGGACTTCACCTGCAACCCCGCGGTGGCCAACGCCTGGATGGCCGATTCGCGGCCAGAGCCCGGACCCTGCACGCGGACATGCACCCGACGGACACCGGCGGTCAGCGCTTCGCGCGCGCACTGCTCGGAGGCGACGGTCGCGGCAAACGGTGTGGACTTCTTCGAACCCTTGAAGCCCGCCTTGCCGGACGATCCCCACGACACCGCATTGCCATGCATGTCGGTGATCGTAATCGTGGTGTTGTTGAATGTGGCGCTGACGTGGGCGATGCCTTCCGCCTCGACGACGCGCTTGGACTTCTTCGCGGTAGCCATGGGTTACTTGGTCACCTTCTTCTTGCCCGCGATGGCGCGGCGCGGC
>JANOKE010000846.1:0-10417 GCA_031419135.1 Gemmatimonadaceae bacterium | reverse complement strand
CCTCGAGCCGGGCAGCAACTTGCAACAACAACGTGCTCTTCCCGATACCAGGCTCGCCGCCAACCAGTACCATGCTGCCGGGGACAATCCCGCCGCCCAGTACGAAGTCGAATTCATTGAGTCCGGTGCGCCATCGATGCGTTTCGGTGCCCGTCACAGCGCGCAACTGCACCGTGGCCGCCGCAATGCCGGCCGTCGCACGGGCTGCCGAACGTTTGCTGGTCACAACCGTGGCGAGCGGTTCCTCCGCCAACGTGTTCCACGCCGAGCAGCTCTCACACCGCCCGGCCCACTTCGGGAACTCGGCGCCGCAATCAGTGCAGCGATAAACCGTGCGCAGCCTGGCCATCAGAACGGCGCGTAGTCGTCCGGACCCTTGACCAGCTTCGGACCCATACCGCTGTCAGACGGTGGCTGACGGCTCGAGAAGTTGTCGAATCGCGTGTACTGCTTGTGAAAGAACAGCCGCGCGCTGCCAATGGGGCCGTTGCGCTGTTTGCCGACAATGATTTCGGCTTTCCCTTCGAGGGTGGGGTCCTTGAGACGACCCGTCTCGTCGCGCTCCGCGTACACTTCCTGACGGAAGATGAACATGATGACGTCGGCGTCCTGCTCGATTGCGCCGGACTCTCGCAGATCGGACAATTGCGGTCGACCCTTGTCTTCGCCCGTACGCTGTTCCGGCGCACGCGAGAGTTGCGAGAGCGCGATGACGGGCACACCAAGCTCTTTCGCCAATCCCTTGAGACCCCGCGAGATCTGCGAGACCTCCTGCTGGCGATTCTCCGAGTTTGATGGGCCGCTCATGAGCTGCAGATAGTCTACCATGACGAGGCCGATGTCGTGCTCCGCCTTGAGCCGTCGAGCCTTCGCGCGCATCTCGAGCAGACCGATGCCAGGAGTGTCGTCAATGAAGATCGGTGCATGACTGAGAATACCCGCCGCCTGCGCCAGGCGCGGCATCGATTCGTCGAGCGCCCTACCGCCTTTACGCAACGCCTGGGCATCAATGAGCGCCTCGCTGGCCAGCATACGCTGCACCAGCGACTCCTTGCTCATTTCCAGCGAGAAGAACGCGACGCCGGTCTTTGCCGTGATCGCCGCATGCTGCGCGATATTCAGCGTAAACGCCGTTTTGCCCATGGACGGGCGTGCGGCAACGATGACCAGATCGGCCGGTTGGAAACCCGACGTCAGATGGTCGAGATCGTGGAAGCCGCTCGGCACGCCCGTGATGGCCGACTCACGCTGCGCCAGCAGTTCAAGCTTCTCCATCGCCGGCCAGAGCAACTCCTTGATGCGCGAGAATCCCGTGCGCTCTTTCGACTGCCCCAGCGAAAAAATGCGCGCTTCCGCCGTGTCGAGCAGATCCGACGCCGACGTTCGCCCCTCGAAAGCCTCGCCAACGATTTCCGTGGAGACTTCGATAAGGCGACGGAGCAGCGCCTTTTCTTTCACAATGCGGGCGTGATACTCGACGTTCGCGACCGTGGGGACGGCGTCGAGCAAAAACGTCAAATACTCTCGCCCGCCCGCATGCTCAAGTTCACCGCGACGTTCCAGTTCGTCGGCCAGAGTGAGTGGATCGATCACACCGCCGCGTTCGGTGATGGCGACCATAGCCCGAAACAGCCGACGATGTCCCTCTTGATAAAACATCGAGTCGTCGACGTGCTCGATCGCGCGCATCACCGCGTCGGCGTCGAGGAGCATCGCACCCAGTACCGCTTGCTCGGCTTCCTGCGACCACGGGGCGAGACGTTCCTTGTACGGGTTACGCACGACGGGTACCGGAGAGGAACCGTGAATGGTGAGGCTGGTCAATGGCGGTTCCCCGACTGGTCGCCGCCGTCACGAGCAACTGCGGCACGCGACGCATCGAGGATAGTCCGAGCGAGCTTGACGTCGTCCCACGTTGGCCGCTTCCACGCTTCGTTGCGCAGGAGCGCTGCCGGATGGTAGGTCACAATCACCGGAATACCACGATACTCGTGCACCTGTCCACGCAGTTTACCCAGGGATGTCGAGGTGCCAAGAAGGGTTTGCGCCGCGAATCGTCCGAGCGCGAGGATGACACGTGGATTGACCAGCTCCAACTGTCGCCGCAAGTACGGCTGACAGGCCGCCACCTCCTCGGGCAGGGGATCGCGATTCGCCGGCGGTCGATGTTTCAGTACGTTGCAGATGTACACGGATTCGCGCGAGAGATCGATGGCGGCTAGGATCTTCGTAAGCAGTTGTCCTGCTTCGCCCACGAAAGGCCGTCCCTGCTCATCTTCGCTCGCTCCGGGTGCCTCACCAACGCACATGAATTCGGCATGCGGGTGGCCTTCGCCAGGAACCGCATTGCGCGCATTGACGTGCAGGGTGCAGCGCGTGCAGCGACGCACGAGATTGGCCAGACCATTGAGATCGGTGACCGCGTCCGCTGCCCCCGAGTCGTCGCGAAGCGACGTGGTGGCGCGGTCCGGAATGGCGGAGAAACCGACCGGAATTCCGAGCGCCAAGAGCCACGCGGGTAACATCGCCACGCGAGATGCCGCCGCGCGGCTGGTGACTTCCGATGGCGTCGCCTCGCCCGGCGCTGGGTCGTCCGGTCGCAGCGCGTGCCGCCAATTGCCGCTCGCCGTCGTGTCGAAGCGCGTTTCAGGCGCGGGCAACGCCGTTACCGGCAAACGCTCTGGTGCACGCGTTGGCGCAGGGGCGGTGGGTAGCGTTGGTGCGCCCGGCGGCGTCATTGCCGACACCGGACCGCGTGCGTCACGCGGTGGCTTCGCAATCGCGCGCGCACCCAACATCGCCATGACGTCGTCGACCGCGAGTCCGTCCAGCACAAGCTCGGACTCGCGAGCTCGCGCCGCTGTTCCAGGTACCGTCGGAGTCGCTCTCTTGCGTCCATGCAGCATGGCCTCGACGCGATCGTATCGCGGCGCGGACACAGCAGGCGAGGGCGTACTCAGCCGGGCTTGCGGCGCGGCATCACCCGATATTCGATCTCACCCGCCGACAACTCTTCAAGGGCCCGTGTGGTGAGTTTCTTCTCATGCAGCGAACGATCGCGCGGAAACTCGTTGAGAACGCGCGCGAACTTCGCGGCAATCAGCACGCTGAGGTACTTGTTGGTCGCGTGCTTCGCTACTTCTGCTGGCGTGAATACCTGCATGCGTCAGTCGCCCTTGGTGAAGTCGTTGATTTCCTGTTCCAACTGCGCGATAAGCGCTTCGACCTGTGCCTCGACTTCATGCACACGATCATGTCGCAACCCTTCCGCATCGATGATGGCACTCACCTGGTCGACCGCGCGCTCCAAGTCGTCGTTTACCACCACATAGTGATACCGACCGACTTCTCCAAGCTCCTCGCGCGCATTCCGCAGGCGAACCAACAAACGTTCCCGACTCTCGCTCTTTCGGCCGGCCAGCCGCGTCGTGAGAACCTCTCCCGACGGTGGCAGCACGAAAATCAACACCGTGTCGGGGAATGCGGCGTGAAACTGCCGCGCCCCCTGCACGTCGATATCCATCAACACATGGCGCCCGGTACTCAGGACACGAGTCACTTCCGACCGCAGCGTCCCGTAAAACGAACCTTGCACCTCGGCCCACTCGGCCAGCTCCCCTCCATCGCGAGACGCGAGAAAAGTCTCCGGCGTCATGAATCGGTAGTCACGACCATCAACCTCACCATCTCGCGGTGCCCGTGTCGTACAACTTACAGAATAACCCACATCGGACCGCCGCTCCAGCACGCGACGCGCAATTGTGGTTTTCCCGCCTCCTGACGGAGCGGACAGAATGACCGGAAATGGACTCACTCGAGGTTCTCTACCTGTTCGCGGATCCTTTCCAGCTCCTCCTTGACCGTCACGACCTCGTGCAAGATCGCCGAGTCGGCGCCTTTGCTCCCCGTCGTGTTTGCCTCTCGCAACATCTCTTGAAGCAGGAACCCCAGTCGTTTCCCAACGGCGTCCGCACTCGAATCGGCCAGCGCCGACCGAAACGCGGCAATATGCGAGTGAAAGCGATCCATTTCCTCGCTCACGTCCAGCCGGTCGGCTAAGATGGCGATTTCCTGAGCCAGTCGCTGCTCGTCAATGGCCAGTCCCTCGGTCAACTCCCGCACGGCAGCACGCAGTCGATCTCGCTGCGCCACCAGACGCGCCGGCGCGCGCAGTGCGATGCGTTCCAGCGACGCTGTCAGCACATCGAGACGCTCCGCCAGCACGACCGCCAGACGTGTACCCTCGTCGACGCGGGCGCGTGATAGACCCTCAAGGGCCTTGACGACGATAGCCACCAGCTCAGCGACGGTTCCTGTCTCCTCATCTTCCATCGGCGACGCAATCACATCGGGCATGCGCAAGACGGTTGCGAGATCGACACCGCCGTCGAGTGCGAATCGTTGCTGGATTGATCGGAGATGCGCCACGACGTCGGCCAGCCGGGTCTCATCGATCGCCGCTGCGGCCGCTTGTGTTCGTTCAACGCGCGCCGTCAGTGTCACATGACCGCGACTCACACGGGCCCGCATTGCGTCGCGCACGTCGCCTTCCCAGCGCGCAAACGGTCCAGGCAGTTTGATACTGGGCGAAAAGAACCGATGGTTTACGGTGCGGACTTCGACGCTCACGCGCGCCGACCCCACCATTCCCTCGGCCTGCCCGAAGCCGGTCATGGAGCATATCATGCGACCGGCAATGAAACCCATCGTGACGGTGTCGTCAATTGCGGGCGCCTGCGATGGTGACGGACGCCCGTACGGCGCCTCAATTCCAGAACTCCCAGCGTACGCCGTACATCTGCACCGCCGGCGGCATGGTGAGACCGGGAATCTGCTCATACGCGCGTCCCGTCATGTTGCGGTATTGATAGAAAATGGTGGCGCTCTGAATACGAATCTCCAGCAATCCTGTTACCACCTGCGCGTCCTTGGCGACGCGCTGCGTCGCTCCCGCGGCTGTTGTCCAGTAGAATGGTACGGGATCCCGCAGCTCATGAATCACCCGCGCGTTGAAACCGAACTGCCCCTTCGGAAAATGGCTCAGCCAATTGCTCACGAGCGCGAGTTCGGTGCGGATCGACATGCGTGGTCGCGAGTATTGTGGGACATCCCAGCGGATCGCCTGCACGTCGATGAACAGATCCTTGTACAACGGGCCGCGCCCTGACACGACAAAGCCATTGGTGGCGACGGTTGGCACGATCGCATTGGGTGCGCCCAACAATTCCGGTGACGCGTACCGGGCTGCTCCTTCGTGCAGCACGCCACCGCCAATCCACAGGCCAAACACGCGCATGGCGCCTTCAACGCGGGTGGACGAGAGCGCCTTGCGCACTGTGTCGAGATCGGAGGTCCGTTTGGACTGGGTGGCCACAAATGCCAGCCAGGACAGCGGGCGGGCGGTCGCGCTGATGTCGACTTGAGTGAGCGAATCAAGCGCACGTTGCTCGCCGTAGGCGGCCACGGAGTAGCGATCGTTGCCCGCGCCCACGCGCAGCGCTGGTGCGTGATACGACGTGCCCGACACCGGACGTATGCGATCGACGGCCGACGCATGCCACCAACGGGTGCGGTAGCCCACAGCAAGGATTTGCTGTGTGCGGGCACGGACGGTATCGCGGCTTAACGCCGAATCGACGTTTATTCCCGTCGCGGCGATCCCTTCGAGCCGGGTGCGCAGCACCCCAACGATTGCGTGGGTCCACAGGCCTCTCGCCGAGTCCCCGAAGGCGAATCGCGCAAAGCCCTCGCGACGGGTGCCCTTGTACGAGGGAAGGTCGGTAAAGTCTTCGCGGGCCGAGTGCGCGTCACGGCTCCGAGAGGTCGCGGAGCCCTGCACATCGAGCGTGAATCGCCCGCGCGCCCACCCGGCGCGAAGATCAAGCAGTTTGCCGTCGCCATCACCGGCGCCCGTTGCCGTACCGCTCGTTGTGAACGCCGAGGTTCGTCCCGACTGCGTGGCGAGTTGCTCGCCCACGAACTGCAGCGAGAATCCATTCGCAAAACGCCGCGCGAAGTAGCCGCGAAATCCGTTCGTGTTCAGATCACCAGTAAAGATGTCTACACGCGTCGAAGCCGTGGTGCGCCGCACCGTCCAGCCGTACAGCCACACCCGTACTTCACCGGCGACTCGCTCCACGACCACTTCGTCAAGGTTCCAGATCGGGATGTCGTTCAGGTCCAGCACCCCTGCGTTGCGCCCATCGATGGCATCGCGCTCGACACCGTCAAAGAATATACGGATGCGACGAAAGTCTCCGTTGAACGCGGCGGCGTGAATGCCGGCCATCCACCGGCTGCGATACGTCGTGACACCCGGTACGCGATCGAGCAGGTCGGCCAGATTGATGGCACCCGATGACAGCACCTGCTCACGCGAGAATCGCAATCGATTGTTCAGCTCGGGCTGATCGGGCCGTTCGAATTGTGCGAACGGCGCTTTGACGGTGTCGGCCGCTTTGACGCGCGCGATACTGTCAACGCGTGCCTGTGCGAGCGCGTTGCGTACGCTGCGCGCACTGTCTTGCGCGGCACGGATCGCGAGACTGTCGGGCACTGTGCGTTTCGTGCTGTCGGCCGCCTTCAGCTTTGTGGTATCCGGTTTTACCTGCGCACCGAGCGCGGTTGTGAAAAGGAGGAGCGCGCCGACTGCGAGCGGGAGCCAGCGTCGCCGCTCCGACGCGTCACGTACCGTCACGTCGGCGTAGTGCCCGTTCCGTTCACGACACGACGTCAACGGGCGCGGGCGCGAACAAATTCCACAAACGTCCCAACCGGTGTCCCCGTGGGGCCCTTCGCCAGCCAGCCAAGGTCGGTTTGCGAATACGCCGTGCCGGCGACATCGAGGTGTACCCACGGATATCCGTCCACAAATTCCTTGAGAAATAGGGCGGCCGTAATCGAGCCTCCGGCACGTCCGCCCGTCTGACGAACATCCGCCACATCGGACTTGATCTGTTCTTTGTAGTCATCCCAGAGTGGCATCGGCCAACCGGGTTCACCCGCGCGCTCGCCTGCAGCAAGTACCTCGTCAACGACATTGCGTTCCGCGCCAAACACGCCCATCGCACTGTGACCAAGTCCGACAACGATGGCCCCGGTGAGTGTGGCTGCATCAATTGCCACCGCCGGGTTAAAACGCTTCGCAAACACCAGCAGGTCGGCCAGCACCATGCGCCCCTCAGCGTCGGTATTGACGACTTCAATGGTTTTGCCGTTCGAGGCCCGCACGACATCGCCCGGTTTGTACGCGGTGCCCGACAACATGTTCGTCGTTGAGCCGATGATACCGACCACGTTGATTGGCAGCTTCATCCGGCCGATGGTTTCCATTGCGCCCATGACTCCACCCGCGCCCGACATGTCGAACTTCATCCACTCCATTTCGGCCGCCGGTTTGATCGAAATGCCACCGGTGTCGAAACAAATCCCCTTGCCGATCAGCACGATCGGCTGTTGATCGACGGCGCCACCGCGGTATTCGAGCGCCACCAGTCTTGGCTCCTCCGGGGTGGCTTGCGCGACGGCCAGAAACGCACCCATGTGCTCCGCCTCCAACTCCGCGCGTCCCATCACCGTGAGTGTCATGCCGTGTCGCGCCGCGATCTCACGTCCCACTTCTGCGAACGTTTCCGGGACGCAATAGTTGGCCGGCATTTGTCCCAGTCGTTTCGCAATCGCCTGCCCTTCGGCGAGCGCACTGCCAGCGGTAAAAGCGGCACGTGCGCTCTCGGTATCCGGTCCGATAATGGTTGCGGACGTGAGTGGCAGTCGGCGGTCTGCTTCGGGCGGCGGCGTGCGAAGGTCGGCGTATTCCCAGGCGCCGGCAGCGGCGCCAATCGCGACGCCCTCGACCGCATCGTCCGTCGCGGCGGGCACATACACGTGCATCGCGCCAGTGCCAAGTTTCATCGCCTGACGGGCTCCGATGGCGGCGGCGCGCCGAGCGCTGGTGCGAGTCAACGGGGCGTCGCCTCGACCAACCAAGAGCGCCCGCTGTACGCCGCCATCGCCACCCACCACCAGCATCGTTTCGTCGCGCCCACCACGAAAATCCCGACGCGCGATCGAGCGAGCGAGCGCGCCGCCCAACGAGCGATCCACGGCGGTCAACGCTTCGTCCAGGAACGGTGGCTGCGGCAGGACGATGACCAGAAGCGGTGTTTCGACGGACGCGGGGGCGGCGTGAGTAAGGTGCAGCGTAAGTGACATGATGCGGATCGGGGGGAGAGAGTGGCGTGGAATCTGGTGTCGCACGGGGCGGTGAGGGTAGAGGGTCTCAGCCGGATCTCTGCCCTCGCCGCTCACCGCCTCTGCCCTCACCCCTTCCGTTGCTCACACCTCAAGCCGGAGGGGAGCCGGAGGAGTGAGTGTTGCAGGGTTGAGCGTTGGAGGGGTGAGCGGTGAGGGTAGAGGGTCACGGCCGGGTCCCGGCCTTCACCGCAGCCCGCGCGAACGACGAAGCGCCTGTTCCACCAACGTGGAACAAGCGCCGGTCACCAACTGGGGCGGGAGGAGTCGAACCTCCAACCACTCGATTAACAGTCGAGCGCTCTGCCATTGAGCTACACCCCACCGCGAGGGCGACCGCAGAGACGAAGCGCCCCCTGCTCAGGGTGTCCCGAACGGTCGAATTTCACTACGCGATCGTACGGTTGCAGTGCCCAAGCCGGGGGTCGAACCCGGATACCCTTGCGAGTGGGGGATTTTGAGTCCCCTGCGTCTGCCAGTTCCGCCACCTGGGCGCGCGCATGCACCCGACTGCGTACACGGCACGTGGAACAAGTGTAGTTGGCAGAACGGCGAATTTCCACCGCCTGCGGCGCCGAATTCTCGGAACTATCGAGCGCCAGGAGGCCGTGGCAGCCGTCGCACCCCGGGGCGCGCATCGGTGGAGTCGGAGTCGGTGCGCCGACGCTGCAGGTCCTGCATGCTGCGGCGCAGCTCATCCTGCAGGCCGATGTAGCGCGCCCGCTGGGTCGCCGTGAGAAATCTGGCCAACTCGCGCTGCTCGCGTTCCTGCAGCTCAAGTCGACGGCGCTCGAAGCGTGTCATCTGCTCGAGCAACTCGCCGACCCGCTTCTCGTCGGCCTGGTCCCCGGCAAACAACTCTTTCCGCATCGCGAATCGGGTGCTCATCTCCTCACTGCGCAACGAGCGTCGGTCGGACTCAAACCGCGAGGCGACGTCGCGCATCTTCCCAAACTGTTCGTCTGTCAGTGCGAGGCGCTGACGAACGATCTGGTCGATCCGTTCCTGCAATCGCCGCTCCATTTGCAGGCGCTGTTCCTGAGACATGCGAGGGTCACTGCCGCGCATCATGCCGCCACGTGACATGCCGCCGCGTGACCGCCCATCCGGTGGTCCCGACGGCGGACCGCCTTGTGCACCGAGGCTGGTACACGCAACAAGCGTTAGCAGCAAAGCAACGCCACGCGGCGCCCGTACGCAGCAGCGAGTCATTCCAGCGTGCCGCCGCGAGGGGTGGGAAGGATCGGCGGTGTGGTCATGGCTTCGGTGGATGTTGCGCCATCCCACTTGTCCAGTCGATCGAGCACGCGCTGCAACTCCTCGTCGGTGTAGTCACCCAGATCCCCAAAAGACACGGTGACACCGGACACGCTCGCGGCGACGGACCCAAGGGTGGTTGACGGAGTGCCTGTTGGCGTTGTTGCCGTGGGGTTTGCGCGCTCAACCGCATCCGCGAACTGCGCCGTGTCCGTGCGGCCATTCGCGACCATCGTCAAGCCTCCCGAGCGGACCAGCACCACCGACCATCCGCCGGCGATGATAACGCCGATCGCGGCGGCCATGCGCCACACACTGCGTGATGCGCGAGCGGCTGACAACCGATGCGCCGGGGCGACGGTGCGACGCGCATTGTGCGCAAGGACCGCCGGATCCTCGCGAACGGACGCGCGGGTCACTGGCCGCGGCAGTTGTGCAACAATTCGCGCCACGTTAATCGGCCCGATCTGCGGACGCACGGCGCGCGCCGTTTGCAGCAACGTCACCTCGGCCGCGCACTCGACACAGCCATCGACATGGGCTTGCACACGGGTTCTCTCCACCGGCGACAGTGCGTCGGCGGCGAGATCGGGCAGCAGGTCGCGGATCTCCGCGTTGGGGCAGTCAGTCATCGAGAAACTCCTTCACCGCGCGCATCGCGTTGTGATAATGAACCCTTGCCGCACCTTCGGTCGTTCCGGCGACTTCGGCAATTTCCTTGTACGACAGCCCTTCAGTCACCCGGAGGGTGAACACCGCACGCTGTGTCGGGGTCAGCCCCGCGACCGCGTCTCGAACCCGCTGCTCCATCTCGTTCGCAACCATTCCATCGAGTGCAACGAATTCAGTGCGCGCGTCATCGTCCTCGACCGGCACCGACACTGGCCGCCTCGCCTGCGCCCGCCGCTGG
>JANOKE010000845.1:0-1621 GCA_031419135.1 Gemmatimonadaceae bacterium | reverse complement strand
GTGCCAAACGCTCCACGCTGGCAGTCCAACAGCGTGTACGGTTTCGTGAGCGTGACCGATTTGTACTGAATGAGTTCCTTCCCGATTTTCACCGTGTGGAGATAATTTTCCTTCTCTTCGCTGAAGAACTCGGGCGAACCCACCACGATCTCGCGCTGCTGCGCATTGATGGGGCCCACCAGCGTGGACGATCCGGTCAGACTCAGCCGGTCATCCGGCACCGGCGTGACGTACGCATCGTTGGTGTTGATGAAGTTTGTAAGCGTGTGCACGCCCAGGTGCAGCCCGGCCGCGCGGGCTTTATCCACGGCCACCTTCATCCCCTTCCGGCCGTTGGGAAACTGGCTCGCTGACAACACAAAGTGTCCCCAACTCGCGAATGGCCCCTCGTGGTACAGGGAGAACATCCCGGCGCGTTTGGCATAACCGATCATCTCGTCGACTTCGGCTTCGCCAAAGGAGGAAATCATGTACGACTTCCCGAACAACGACGACTTCTTGAACCAGACGCCGTCGATCGTGGGATGCGGCAGCCGTTCTGCAATCTCAATGCGCTCCAGCCGATCCAGCGTTTCCGATTCGGCGCAGGTAAACAGGGCAATGCTGCTGCCAACCACCGTTTCGCCCGCAATCGCCGGTACCGGCATGTTTTTCTGATTCCCGCCCCACGCATCCACGCGGCGATCTCGGCTGCGATTGATCGAGTACGCCTGCAGCGAACTGCCCCCGGGAATCGCTGTCGCCGCGATCCCTCGTGCCCACGTGCTGCCCTCGTTGTTCGGCAGGTCGCCGCCCAGCGTTTTCATGTTGAGGATTTGCAGACCCACAGCGACCTGTCCGTCGCGCACCACGCCAATCACTTCGCCAACGGTCTTCGTGATGGTGGTGGCATATGGCCCCCAGACGACCGCGTCAATCTTCCTCTCCGGCGCGGCGCTGACGATTTCCAGCGCCAGATGCGTGGGCTCCTCACGCACAAGCACGACAATGCGCACGCCGGTGGGCGCATACTGCAACGTGAGAATCTTGCCACGTCGCGTTGACGAGGCAACCAGTGAGGTCGGCGAGTACCGTTTAGAATCACTGACCAACGTGAGCAGCGGCGCGGGGTGTCCCGCATGCAAAAAGCTTGAACCCGACAGCGTATTGCGCAGTGCCGTGACAACGCCCTGTCGACTCAGACCGATCTGCAATGCGTCGGCCGACAGCGTTGCCTGTGTGTGGACAGGCACCGCGCAGATCGTCGCGAACATCGCCACCGTGAATGCCGAAGCGGTTCGCTGGGTGAGACGTGCCATGAACGCACCGGCGAGTGTGATCCTTCCTCTCTGCGTAAACGTTGGATTTGCACATATTGCGCTGAATCCGTGGTTTGGGCAATGCGTTGGATTGCGTTTGCAATTCCCGATGCTTCAGGCTACCGCCTCGCTGGCAGAGGGAGTGACGGCCGCGAGACGGGAGGTACACGTTGCGCCCGGTTTCGGGCCATCATCGCATCGATTTCTTCACACGCACGGCAATCGCTGTCACTGATTCGCACAATGCGCCGCGCGCGTTACCGTCACTGACGGAAACGCGTCCATTCTGCGTACGATGCAGTTCGCCAAAGGGAGTCTCGGCA
>JANOKE010000844.1:0-5031 GCA_031419135.1 Gemmatimonadaceae bacterium | reverse complement strand
GTGTGGAGGTTCGCGCGCCGTACAGCCAAGGTGCGCACCGATATGATGGCGAGGGCGATTCTGCCCGGCCTGCACCTTATCTTTCTGGGATACGTTGTCCTGGGCGTCTTGATCGCGCTGGGCTTTCGCGCGGCATCCGTCTCCTCGTGGTGGGCATTGCCCGTGGTCATGCTGCTCCCACGGCTTGGCGACCTGGGCCTCGCGTGGCGCGATGCGGCTGGCGCGCTGTGGCTCCGGGCGCGTGTTCGGCGCTTGTCGGTGGCCGATCGCGCGACGATTCGCGCTGCCGCCGATCGTGTGCGGGAAGCTTGCATACACATCATCGCTCCTTCTCCTTCTTCTTCGTCGTCGTTGTGATGGTTTCGCTTATGAATATCGTTTTGCGTATGTCCGCGAGGGGTGTATGACGTTGATTTCGATCGGCAATGCCGTTGTCGAATTCGGCGCCAGCGAGATTTTTCGCGATGTCTCGATCACCATTGGCGAGAACGATCGGTGGGCAGTCGTGGGGCGCAACGGCACCGGCAAGACCACGCTGGTTCGATTGCTCACGGGCGATCTCCTGCCAACGCGTGGTTCGGTGGCGCGCACGCCGGGTTTGCGTGTGGCGCTGATGGATCAGCACCGGCGTTTTCCCGAAGAGCAGATGTTGTGGGACATCGTTGCCGACGCCTTCGGTGCGTTGCGCGAGTTGGAGCGCTCGTTGGCGGCGCAGGCGGCCAATCTCGAGCACGATCACGGCGAGATCGCGATGGAGCGGTACGGCCACGATCTTGAGCGTTTCGAGCGTGACGGCGGCTATCAGATGGCGGCGCAGGTGGACAGTGTGCTGATGGGCGTGGGCTTTGATCCCGACGCGGCGCGCGTGACGCGCATTGGCACATTGAGTGGCGGAGAACGCGGACGCGTGGCGCTGGCGCGTCAGTTGGCGATGCCTGCCGACCTGATGATTCTTGACGAACCCACGAATCATCTCGATCTGGACACCACGGCGTGGCTGGAGCAGCACCTCAAAGTGATCGATCGGGCGGTGCTGTGTATCAGTCACGATCGGGCATTTCTGGACGCCTTTGCGGATCACGTCATGCACTTCGAGGGCGGGAGTGCGTTCACGTACACGGGTGGCTACGCGTCGTTCATCATGCAGCGTGAAGAACGGCGGCTGACGCTGCAGCGCCAGTTCGACCAACAGCAGCGAAAGATCGCGTCAGAGTCCGACTACATCGCGCGCAACCTGGCGGGACAGAATACGCGACAGGCCAAGGGACGGCGCAAACTGCTGGCGCGCATGCCTCGATTGTCTGCGCCCATTGGTTCCGACGGCGTGATGGCGATACGCCTCAGCGCGGGCAACCGCAGTGGTGATCGCGTGATCGAGGCGGAACACGTCACGGTTGCCGTGCCATCACACGAGAAGGGGCACGCCGAGATGCGTGAGTTGGTTCGCGACCTCACGGTAGTGCTTGAGCGTGGTGAAGTGGTGGCATTGTTGGGGCCCAATGGATCGGGGAAGAGCACGCTCATCAAGACGCTATTGGGTGAGCATTTGCCGACCGCCGGTCAGGTGAAGGTTGGACCGTCTACGACCGTGGCCTACTATCGGCAGGATCTCGCGCACCTGCCGCTGGAGATGTCGATCTATGAAGCCATCGCCACCCAGCGCCCGCTGTGGGAGCGACGCATGGTTCAGGGACACCTCGGTCGATTTGGTTTTTCGGGCGACGAAGTGCAGCGCACGGTGGGTACGCTTTCGGGCGGTGAGCGCGCGCGGGTGGCGCTGGCGCTGCTCACACTGTCCACCGCCAACCTGCTGATTCTCGACGAACCCACCAACCATCTGGATGTCGAATCGATTGAAGCCATCGAGGACGCGATTGAGGAGTTCGAGGGCAGTGTGTTGATCGTGAGTCACGACCGCGCGGTGCTTCGCGGTCTGGCCACGCTGGTGTGGGAACTGCGCGAGCAAAAGCTCATACCCTTCACCGGCACGTTCGTGGAATGGGAGGCGGTGCGCGCCGACACGAAAGCGAAGACAGAGCGGGATGCGCGCGCCGTGTCCGTGGCGGCATCGGAAAAAGCGTCAGCAGTGCGCGCGGCCACACAGAAAGCGCAAAAGACCAGCGATGCAAGGAGCGGCCAGTCGGGACGTGGCGGCAAGGTCACCGCTGCGGCGCTGGGCAATTCGGATGGCAGGAAACCCGCCTCAGGTCAGGACGTACGGAAGGCCGTGCGTCAGGCCGACAAGGCCTTGGCCGATGCAGAGCTGCGGGTGAACACGCTCGAGGCCAGGATCGCCGAACTGAGTGGGATCCTCGAAGACACCACGCTGTACGATACGACCGATGGTGTCTCGCGCGCGCAGCAGATGGGGAAACAGTTGGACGAAGCGCGGGATCGCCTTGATGAAGCAATGCACGAGTGGGGACAGGCGGCGGAGAAGAAACAGGTTGCGGAGCGGACTTAGGCGATCGACTGAAAGACGGGAGACGGGAGAATGGAGACGGGAGACGTCGGGTCGGCTGATAACGATGCGGCCACTACGCGGTTTTCCGTATTCAGGCGCCGGATTACTTCTGCGGTTCTTGTCGCGTTCGTGCTGCCGTTGGGCACCATTGGCGCGCAAGCAACTTCACCGGACAGTGCTGGACCGGTTCCGCGCCGAGCCCTGGCTGACCTTCTGGCCGACGCGAGTGCGCGCAACGTATTGCCGAGTGATCTCATCGCGTACAAGTCCCGGGTGGAAACCGAGATCTCGGTGCTGTTGCGGCGAGAGGAGGGGACGGAGGCCGTCGCGGCGGTGGAGCAAGTGGCCAGCACGATGCGTTGGACGCGCAGCGGAGCGTACGACCAGCATGTGATTGGGTATCGTGCGCAGCAGTCGGGCCCCAATGTATCCATGCTCTCCGTGTTTCAAACCGGATGGCTCAATCCCACGCTGTACGGCAATCGGCTGCGCATCCGGACGCGCGGGTCGCGTTCGGCGGCCCGTTCAACCGTGCGCGGCGATGGCGCGGATACCTTGCCGGCGGTGCATCCACTGGCCGCCGATCGTGAGCGCTACTACGTGTATGCCGGTGGCGACACCATCGTCACGATTCGGGCGGGGGATCGTTCCATTCCCATCGCGCACGTGCGGGTGACGCCTCGCGCGGGCATCACGTCGCCAGTGGTGTTGTTTGATGGCGAGCTCGATCTCGACGCGTCCCGCGGTACGTTGGTGCGCATGCGCGGAACGTTTCTGCGTGCCGGAGGGACGCCTCGCCGTTTTGGAGGTGCGTTGGGTGATGCCGTGGCGTTCATCGAGTACGAGCAGGCCGAACGTCTGGGACGCTACTGGCTGCCGGCGACGCAGCGCATCGAGTTGCAGGCAACGCTTCCAGTACTCGGTGACAGTCGCGCGGTTGTTCGCATCGTCTCGCGATTCAGCGAGATGATGGTGAACGACACGGTATTGAGCGCTGAGACGATGGTCGCTGCCGACTCGCTCCGCGCGCTGAGTCGTCGCAGGCTCACGTTCGCGCCGACGGATTCTGTGAATCGTTATCGCGGGTGGATTGCGTCGGTCGGTGCGCTGTCGGAAGGCATGCACTCGGACGATTTCCTGGATGTCTCCCCCGACCGCTGGCGTCCGTTTGGTATGCCGCGACTCGACTGGGTGGTGCCCCGGGCGGCCGACCTGTTCCACTTCAATCGCGTGGAAGGTGTGTACACGGGATTCGGCCTGAAGTGGTCATTGCGCGATGTGGCCCCGGGCGTGGTGGTGCGCGCCAATGCCGGCTGGGCATGGAACGAGCAGACTGCGCGTGGTCGGTTGTCGGTGGAGCGGAAACGCGGGCGGTGGACGTGGGAAGCGCGGGGCGGTCGTTCGCTGGACAACACCAACGATTTCCGCGTGCCATTCGATTCGGGGAACTCGATGGGCGCGCTGTTTGGGTCTCAGGATCCGTACGACTATGTCGATCGGCGCAGTGCGACGCTGGCTGCCGTGAAGATCACGGCCGCGCGCGGCCTGTTGCTGCGCACCGAATTTGGCGTGGTCGACGATCGCTATCGTCCGGCAACGTACGCGCGCAGTCCGCTGACAGGCGGGACGGCGTATCGCCCCAATCGCGGTGTTGACGAGGGCAGCTATCTGCGCACCGCAGCGCTGGTGGAATGGCACCCCGACGTGAGCGCGGAGTTCGTGAAGCCGGGTATGAGTGCCCGGTTGTCATACGAGCGCGGCGATGGCACGTTGGCCTTTCAACGTCTCGAAGCGCGTGTGGTGGGTCGGCGTCTGCTGGGCCCCTTCGTGTTGATCGGGCGCGGTGATATTGGTACGGTGTTGGGGGCGCGTCCGCCGGCGCAGCAACTGTTCGAATTAGGCGCGCAGCAGAGTCTCCCCGGGTATCTGGACAAGGAGTTTGCCGGAACGCGCGCCGCCGTGTTGCGCGGTTCACTGCAGTATACGAGCCCGTTTCTGCGTCAGCCCATTCGCGTGCGGCGCTTCTTTCTGCCCGCAGTGGCGCCGGGCTTGAGTATTGGCGTGCAGAGTGGATGGACCGAGGCGCCGACGCCCGCAGCGCGCGCCGCGATTGACCGCTTGGCGGTGGTCGATCCCACGATACTGGCGCTGTGGGCACCGGTCTCGCGTCCGAGCGATGGAATCCGTGCGTCGGTGTCGGCGGGATTGCGCGTGTTCTCGGGCGGTGGTTTTGTTGGTGTGACGCGCCCGGTGGATCAGGCGGCGCGGTGGAAGGCGCTGATTACGTTCGGGCAGCAGTGGTAAGTGCTGCGGCGAAGATGCCGACTCGGACGGTGTGGGATACACGCCGATGGTGATCACGCGGTAGCGGCTACGGTTTCGGGATTGCCACCTCGGTGGGCGCGTTCCCGGCCCGGTCGTACATCGCGATTGTCATCCGCCCATCCAGCAGCGCCCGACGCTCGGTGCCGCTCAGCGCCAGTGTTCCACTCGCGGTGCGCATCCCCGGCCCCAACAATCGCGCCACCACGCGCTGGCTCCGTGCGGGAATGACGGTGGTACTGTCG
>JANOKE010000843.1:0-1045 GCA_031419135.1 Gemmatimonadaceae bacterium | reverse complement strand
CGTCGTCAACGCCGGCAAACGTTCACCTGTGAGCGGCGCTACCGTCTGGTCCGCACACCCACCCACTCCGAATGACAAGAGCAAAACGCGAACGAATAGTCGATGCGATCCCCCCCAGAACGGACCGCGAAAGAAACAGCTTGGGGATCGACTGCGAAGAACGAGAACTCGAGCGGTGAATGCATTTTTCGGACATCCGAAAGGATACCATCAGGTTATACGGTACCGCGTCAAATCATGCCACCGCCCCGGCTCCCCGTCAATCTCCTCGCGTTCGGCGCGGTTCGCGGAGCGTCCTGTGCCGTCACGTTGGTCACGCGGCGCTTCACGTAGCCTCCGCCACTCGCACGCGCGAGCACGGAGCCCGCCAGCAAGCGTGGCGCGTATTCTGGTCAAAGCGGCCACTGATTCTGGTGAATCCGGCCACCCATTCCGGCGGAATCCGGCCACCCCGTCTGGTTGAATTCGGCCAACCTTGTGCCGTAGCGGCCGCGTGCCACGTCGGTGCGGTATCCCACCTCGCGATAGCAGGTTGTGTTCGATTGTTCGACTCGGCGAGCGGGACCAAGGCGCCCTTCCATGTCCGTGCAGCCGGGTCAAGTCCAGTATGAGCGCGCAGTGACGGGAGCATGGCCAAGTTGGTTGCACCCGTCGAAAGCACTAAGTTATTTGCAACCGGTGGAGGAGCAGGATGTCTATCACGGTCTACGATGAAGTCTCATGGAAACGCATGAGTAACTCGATCGATCGCGTGCGCGATCGGCTTTTGAGAGCGGCACGTGTTCTTGACACCGCGGGGATCAGTTACGCGGTGATTGGCGGTAACGCCGTCGCTGCTTGGGTTTCGCGCGTGGATGACGCGGCAGTGCGCAATACCCAAGATGTTGATGTGCTACTTCGGCGCGACGCGCTCCCTTCAGCTATTCGTGCAATGCACGATGCGGGCTTCGTACATCGTCACGTGGCCAGCGTCGATATGTTTTTGGACGGACCAGACGCGAAGGCGCGTGACGCGGTGCACGTGATCTTCGCGGGCGAGCGCGGC
>JANOKE010000842.1:0-1701 GCA_031419135.1 Gemmatimonadaceae bacterium | reverse complement strand
GCCTGATTCGGTGTTGATGCGCCAAACAGCACCACAACCTGAGTGCGACTCTGTACGCCAAGCTTCGTGAATACCCGCTCGCTGTGGCGGCGCACCGTGTGCACGCTGATTCGGAGCCGCTTCGCAATCTCTTTGGTGGACGCACCGCGTGCGATTTCACAGGCCACGTCGTGTTCGCGAGGAGAGAGGCCCCACCTGGCCTGCGGCGGGGATACCCTGAGGGTTCGGCCAGGAAGGAGCAACGCCACGGCCAGCCAGACGCCACCATCTCGCGGAAGTACCTGCAATCGCAGCACCAGACCAGGAACGGCACAGGGTACCTCAATGATCGCACGATCGCGGCGATCCGGCCCAACGGACGCACACGCCAAGAGGTCTCGGGCGAGCATCGCGGCCTGCTGTGTGAAAATCGGCAGATCCTCACCCAACAGATCAGCGGCCGAGGGGGAAAGATCTCGAAGGGCGCCCGTGGCGTCGAACTCCGCGCAAGGTATACCAAACTGCCTTAGGACTGCCGTTCTCATCGTAGACTCCGGCATGTCACCACGTCGCGGGGCATCTCGATGGACATCTCATGACCCGTGGTGAAGGTTGGCGCCTACCATGTACCAGCACCCTCAACATTGTTTCGGACTTCCCCCTCACAACTCTCAACCTTTTCACAATCTTTGAGAATCGACGGGTCAATACCGTAGTTCGGGAATCAAACGGTTGCTGACGCTGCCGTGCGCCGGTACTTTAGCGTCCGAAGCTGTCGGCCTGATAAGGTGAAAACGATGAGGCATCAATGACCTTCTGTCTTCATCTTCTTGGGGGTGCAAGAGTTGAACTGAACGGCCACCCGGTCGTTGGCCGCGCTACACAGCGTCGCCGACTGGCCCTGTTGGTCCTGTTGGCGCTTTCACCGCGCCGAACGATGACAAGGGAGCGAGTCCTCGGCTACCTGTGGCCGGACAGTTCCCCGGATGCCGCGCGCAAACTCCTTTCCGAAGCGGTGTACATCCTGCGCCGTGAGTTGGGAGATGCGGTCCTCACGCCCGTCGGAGACGAGTTAACCCTGGGCGAAGTGATGGTCGCAGACGTTGATCGATTCCGAGCGGCGGTTGCCGTCGGTGACTGGACGACTGCGGCCAACGCCTATACCGGACCGCTGCTGGACGGATGGTTCGTTCGTGACGCACCCGAGTTCGAGCGATGGGTGGAGAGCGAACGTGCGCGATTGGCGGAGTCGTACATCACTTCGCTGCGAAAGCTCGCGGACACTTGTGAGGCCGAGGGCGACTGGTCGGCAGCGGCGAGGTGGTGGCAAGCGGTGGTACGTCACGATCCGTATGGCTCGGCCGCAGTGCAACGCGCGGTCCGTGCACTGATAGCGGCCGGTGAACGCGCCGCTGCTCTGCAGCTGTTGTTGTCGCACGAGTCGCTGTTGCAAAAGGAGCTCGGTGTCGGTCTCGAGAGGACGTTAACCGCGCTTGTAACCGAAATCAGGACGGATGCGGACAGCACCCATTCGTCGTCTGCCGGGTTGGCGAGTGGCGTGTCGACGAGTGCGAACGGGGAGTCGCGTTTGATCGATGCGCCCTCACCGGTGGCGCCGATTGCCGATGTCCGCATAACAACATCACTGTCAACGCCGAGCGCTGCGCCGCCGTCGCCTAATCAAGGCAAACGCTGGGCACAGCGCTCAATCGCGTTGGCCGT
>JANOKE010000841.1:0-2827 GCA_031419135.1 Gemmatimonadaceae bacterium | reverse complement strand
GCCGCGCGAGTGCTGGACGCACGCACTCGACGCACTCGATCCGAGGTTGCGGGTCGCGCTCGAACGCGCCGCCCGCAACATCACCACCGTGCATGCAGCATTCCTGCCAAGCGCCACGCAGGTCTCGCCGGAACCGGGCATCACGGTGGGACGCCGACCCGATCCGCTGCAGCGCGTGGGGGTATACGCGCCGGCAGGTCGGGCAGCGTATCCAAGTTCCCTGTTGATGGGCGCGATTCCCGCACGCGTGGCTGGTGTGCAAGAAGTGATCGTCTGCACGCCGCCCGGTGCTGACGGTCATCCATCGCCCATTGTCCTGGCGGCGGCGGCGTTGGCCAACGTCGATTCCGTCTTCGCCATCGGTGGTGCCGGTGCGATCGCCGCGATGGCGTTTGGCACCCCAACCGTGCCGCGGGTCGATCGCATTGTCGGTCCCGGCAACGCGTACGTCGCCGAAGCGAAGCTGCAGGTCAGCGCGCACGTCACCATCGACGCACCGGCAGGTCCGAGCGAATTGCTGGTGCTGGCCGACGTCACCGCAAGCGCGTCGGTCATCGCCCGCGAATTGCTGGCGCAGGCCGAACACGATCCCGATGCCGCCGTGATCGCGCTGCTCTGCGGCGAAGCCGTCGAGTCGTTCGCCAACGAAATCGAGCGGGTGCTGGCAACGTTGGTGTCGGCAACGCCGCGCGCCGACATCGTGCGTGAGTCGCTCGCGGCGCGCGGGGCGATCGTCACGGTTCCATCAATTGCGCGTGGGATCGCGGTGGCCAACGAGTGGGCGGCTGAACACCTGTTGCTGGTGGTGGCGGAGAACCTGCAAGAGCCAACACTCGCGGCGTTGCGCGGCGCGGGCACCGTGTTCGTTGGGGCCAGCAGCTCGGTGGCATTCGGTGACTATATGACCGGTGCGAATCACGTTTTACCCACGGCCGGTGCCGCACGCCGCTACTCGGGGCTCTCCACGCTCGACTTCGTGCGATGGACCACATGGCAATCGGTCACACCCAACGCCGCAGCGAGCATGGCCGACGATGTCGGCCGGTTCGCAGACGCGGAAGGCCTTCCGGCCCATGCCGCAGCGGCCCGCGTGTGGTCATCAACCGGTTCGCCGTCATGACCGAACGACTCGCGTTCGCGCGCGCAGCGTACGACTCAGTGTCACTCTATGATCCGCTTCGCACGCCGGTGGCACTGGATCTCACCGATAACACCAATCTCTGGGGTATGCCGCCAGTAGCCGAGCGCGCGATGCGCGAGATACCGGTGGCCTCGGTCGCACGCTATCCCACGCTGTACGGAACGGAGTTGAAGCACGCGCTGGCTCGCCATATGGGCGTGACTCCCAATATGATCGTCACCGGTTGCGGATCGGATGACATTCTCGACTCCGCCATGCGGGCATTTGGTGCGCCGGACGATCTCATCGTGGGTTCCGATCCATCCTTTGCGATGATTCCCATCTTCGCGCAGATGAACGGGCTGCGTTGGCGGCCAGTAGCGGAACTGCCAACAACGGTGCCGTCAATCGCTCCGATGCCACAGCCCGACATCAGCGCGCTGCTCAGCGCGCGCGCCCGGATCATCTACCTGTGCTCCCCAAACAATCCAACAGGTTCGTTGATCGCGCGTGCGCACATCGAGCGGGTGGTGCGAGAGGCTGCTGGGGTCGTGTTCATCGACGAAGCGTACGCGGAATTTGCCGGTGTCTCATCGGTTGACCTGGTGAACCACTCGGATCGCCTGCTCATCATTCGCACAATGTCCAAGGCGTTTGGTCTGGCAGGACTGCGTATCGGCTATGCCGTTGGACAGCCGGCACTCGTGCGAGAGGTGGAAAAGTCGCGTGGACCGTACAAGGTCAATGCCATTGCCGAACGGGTTGCACTTGCGGCACTTCAGCACGATCGTGAGTGGATCGACACGCATGTTGCACTCGCGGTGGCCTTGCGGGAACGTCTCGCCGGGCAGCTGCGAACCATGGGGCTGTCACCGATGGGGTCCGCGGCAAATTTCGTATGTGTACCTATGCCGAATGCGGTGGCCGTGGGCCAGGCGTTGCGCGCGCGCGGCATTGCCGCACGACCATTTCCGATGCTTCCGCGGGTCGGAGACGCGTTGCGCATCAGCGTGGGACCGTGGCCCGTGCTTGAGCAACTGCTTGCCGCATTGCCTCCTGCCATGGCAGAGGCGAATCGATGAACGGCCAACCCGTGTCCAACCCACTGCGCGTCACGGTGTTTGACTATGGTGCCGGCAATCTGCATTCGCTGATCAAGGCACTCGAAACACCAATGTCCGTTGTGCGGGTGGAGACCAACCCGGCGCGCGCCGTGCACGCAACCGATGCCTTGGTACTGCCCGGTGTTGGCGCGTTTGCGCTAGCCGTCGCACAATTGGCTTCCGGACGCGACATCATGCGTGACGCGCTGATGGATGGGTTGCCCTGTCTCGGCATCTGTCTGGGTATGCAGCTGTTGTTCGAGAACAGTGAGGAAGGACCGGGACAAGGCCTCTCCATTCTCCCCGGACGGGTGACTCGACTGGAAGCGCGCCGCGTGCCGCAGATTGGCTGGAACCGGCTGGATGACGTACGGGAGCCGCTCGCCATGGATACCGGGCTCGAGGTGGCCTACTATGCCAACAGTTTCGTGTGCAGACCGGCACCGAACGCCGTCACACACGTGGTCGCGTGGAGCACGCATGAAAATGATCGTTTTCCGGCCGCGGTACGGCGCGGCGCGGTGATCGGCACCCAGTTCCATCCGGAGAAGTCATCAACCCCCGGCGTGCGATTCGTGCATGCCTTTCTCGACGCGGCCGCGCG
>JANOKE010000840.1:0-4417 GCA_031419135.1 Gemmatimonadaceae bacterium | reverse complement strand
CGGAGGCGCTTGCGGCCCTGCGTCGGGCCTTCGCCGTCAGTCGCGAGCGCGGCAAGGCAGACGCCGCCGAAATGGCTGCCACGTACATCAACGCGGCGGTGATCACCAGTGACATGGGCGAGAATGTCGAAGCCGATAGCTCGGCGAAACGCGGATACGAAATCGCGCGACGGTGCAACGCACCCCGAGTATGCCTTCAGCATGTTCAATCTGGCCGATCATCTGTTGCGCCGTGGACAATGGGCAGAAGCCGCAGACCTCTCACGTCGAGTGCTGGCATTGCGCGGCACCTCGATCGAGGATACCCATCCCGCCATTGCGGTCAGTATGCAATATCTCGGGCGCGCCCTTGGACACCTGGATTCGCTGCCAGCGGGCGAACGATGGTTGCGCGAAAGTCTGGCCCTACGGACAAAGGTGCTGCCGCCCGGTCATTGGCTCCTGGCCTCGAGTGAGAGCGCGCTGGGCGAGCATCTGGTACTGGCACGAAGATTCCCCGACGCGGAGCGTGTGCTCCTGGGCGCCGAGACGAAACTGGTGGCGAGTCTCGGAGAGAAATCGCCGACGGTGCGTGATGCCCGCGGGCGAATCGTGTCACTCTATGTGGCGTGGGGGAAGGAACGTGAAGCGGAGAAGTGGCGCGCGTCGTTAGCGCCGTCTCCCTGAAATCACCCACATCCGCCCGCTGCGAAACCCCTTCACGTTGCTCCATGACGACGTGATCAGGAAATCGATGGTGCCGTCGCCGTTCACATCACCAATGCCTGTCGCATCGAATCCCAGTGTTTCGCCCGCGATGCGACCCGTGATGGTACGCATCACCGTGCCATCTTTCCCGGAATACAGATAGACCTTGCCACCCGACTGCACCACGCGCGAATACTGCCATGCGCCAATTAGCAGGTCGGCGTATCCGTCGTGATTGACATCGCCCACGTCGGCCGAGCCGATACCAAAGCCATCGCCCGCCTGTTCACCGGACAGCGCAAAAAACGGACGGCCGTCCGAGCCGGAACGCACGTACACGCGCCCAGTCGACGGACCCTTCGCTGCGTCGGAGAAATCGGCAGCGTACACATCGAGGACCCCGTCGCCATCTACGTCGCCCACAAGTGACGCAAACATCGCGCCAAGCGCCCCACCGGTTTCGTCGGCGTCGATCTTGAACTTCTCCGCGCGGGTGGCGGCGTTGTACACGTACACGCGACCGGGTGCCGGCAACGCACCGCGCGCCGCACCGGCACCAGGCGCACCAACCAACAACGGCGTACTGCGCCCGGTTTTGGCGCCGGCCACGATACTGCCAAAGGCGTCGCCCGCCTTCTCACCGTCCAGCGTGAACAGCGATGCGCCATCCTTGCCCGAGAACACATAGGCGCGCCCTGCGCCGGCACCCTTGGTGTTGTTGTTCGGCGCACCAACGATCACATCGGCCAGCCCATCGCCATTCACGTCACCGGCACTCGCCGCGCTGCTGCCAAAACTCTCTGTGGCCTCGCGGCCGACAAGCGCGAGCAGCGCGCGCCCGTCCCGTCCGGAATACACATACGCCTTGTTGCTGCCAGGCGCTCCCGCAATGACATCACCGGCGCCGTCGCCGTCAACATCGCCGGCGCCTTCCAGCCCCATCCCGAGATTCTCACCAGCGGCGCCCGTTTGCATCCACAACAGTTTGCCGCTGCGGCCTGAATAGACATACACTCGGCCGCGACCTGCGGGTTGTCCATTCGCCCCATACGTAGGCGCTGAAGTGACAAGGTCGGTGATCTTGTCACCATCCACGTCGCCGATACCGCGCGCGATCCAACTGAACTGGTCGCCCTTGGTTTCGCCGGTGAATTCGCGCAACACACGCACAGGCTCGACAAAGGGATGCACGAAATCAGCGGCCTTGAACATCAGGGCGGCGAATCGCGCATCGCGTTGCAGCGACGCGAAGTCGTTCGAGGTGCGAGCGAGATCCATATCGAACGCACCGGTAGCCTTAAGCCGACCCAGCATCTGCAGTGCGTCGTCGGCCTTGCCGCGCACCGAATAGATCGCGGCGGCGCTGAACATCGCCTGCAACTGCTGTGGCGGCGGCTGCGTGACGGACAGGAATGTCGCGAGCGCCTTGTCCAGATCACCTTTCTGCCGGTAGGCGTTGCCGAGCACCACACGACCCAGCGATGCCTTCGGTTGCCGTCGGAAATAGTCCTCGAGCGTGGCGATCGCGCTGTCGGGCTGTCCGGCGCGCAATGCCGCCTGCGCTTTCGTGATCTCCGTGGGCACGCCGCCGCCGCCCTGCGCGGCCGCCGAATGCAGGGCCAATCCCAGAAGGGCGCTGATGGCGGCGACCTGCCAGCGAGACCGGAACAGTATTGCGCGCATGGGCGATAGGGGAATAGGAGCGTGACGCCTTGGAAAAGATTGAACCGCGGAGGACGCAGGGAGCGCAGAGGACTGATTTGTTGATTCGCTCGTGGAAATCGGATGCGTGTAGCGACTCGGCTGTAGAGAAATACCAAACCAATTCAACCGCGAAGGTCGCAAAGATCGCAAAGGCACTTCTTGTTAAACAACGGCGTCCTTGGCGACCTTCGCGAGCCTGGCGGTGAGAACCCCCTCTGCGCACCCTGCGTCCCCTGCGGTTCAATATGTTCGATGTAACCATCCGGCCGCCCACAGTGCCCGGCCTCGGCTCGTGCGCCGCCCGTCGCGCGCACTAACCCGTTCGCATGGCCTCCACCACGGCATCAAAAAACGACCAGTCGTCGATTACCGCGCCACCCGTCGGCTTGCTCTGCGCGCTCAACACCACAATCACCACGCGCTGAGCCGGATTGATGTACAGGTACTGCCCGTGAATGCCCTCCGCCGAGAACGCATGATCGGCCCGACGTGCCGCAGTTGTTCCGGTCCACCACAGATAGCCATAGTCAAGCGGCTTGCCGCCACGCAGCGTTTTCGGGCTGCCCGCTTCGGCAACCCAACCTGCCGGGAGAATTGATGCCCCGTTCACAACACCATCGCCGAGGACAAACAGTCCGAAACGACCGAAGTCGCGCAAGGTCGCGCTCAAGCCGCTGCCGCCAATCTCCACACCGTTCGGCGAATCCAACCACCATGTTGCCTTCGCTTCCATGCCGAAAGGAATCCAGATTTTTTCAGACAGATACGTCGCCAGTGGTTTCCCCACCGCGTGTCTTAGCACTTCGGCCGCCACCTGTGTTTCACCCGTGTTGTAGGTATTCACCGTACCGGGTTCGTTGACGCGCGGCAGTGCCCCCATGAGCGTCATCGCCGATCCGGGCTTGAGCGCGAGCTGCACGTCCAGCAAACGACGGCGATCAGACGCGGGATCGGTGTAGGTCTCGTTCCAGCGCACACCCGATGACATCAGCAGCACGTCGCGAATGGTGACGCCGTCGTAGGCGCTGCCCGCCAACACCGGGACGTACTTCGTGACCGGGTCGGACAACGCGGCAATGGCGCCATCCTTCAGTGCGGCGCCAATGAGAGTGGACGTCACCGACTTCGCCACCGACATCGACATCCATCGCGTGCGCGTGCTGTTGCCGAACCGGTATCGTTCCAGCTTCAGCCGACCATCCTTGATCACCAGCAGTCCGGCAACGCGATTCAGGCGCAGATAGTCGGCCAGATCGTATTCGCGCCCGTTGTCGCGAAAGCGCACGGTGCGCAACGGTGTGGTCGCCGGCCGCAAGGGAAACGGTCGTACGGATGGCCACACGGTGTGTGTGGGCAGCAGTCGATCGATGTTGCGAAACGTGTTCACCGCCATCGCCGGCGTCAGCACACCATCGTAGATCTGGCGCAGGGTGCCGATCGGTTCTTCCGCGTGTGGATAGGCGGTAGAAGGCGCTGCGGCCCTCCGCTGCTGCGCGCCAAGTGCTCCCGACATGAGCAAGAGACCGGCGATGATTGGACGATGCGACATGCAGTGTCTCGCGCGAAGGGGTGAGGCAAGATACGCCGACAACGCGCCACTTGTGCGCAATTGCCTTCTTCGCGCTGTTGCCCTAGCGTTGCATACCATGACCACTTCCTATGACGTGATCGTCGCCGGACTTGGCGCGATGGGCAGTCTCACACTGCATCATCTGGCGCGGCGCGGGCATCGAGTGCTGGGGCTCGACCGTTTCACACCGCCGCACACGATGGGTTCGTCGCACGGCCAATCGCGCATCATTCGCGAGGCATATTTCGAGGACCCGCGCTACGTGCCGTTGGTGCAGCGCGCTTATTCGTGCTGGGCGGATCTCGAGTCCGCCAGCGGCACCACGATATTCCGGCAAACCGGTGGTTTGATGCTGGGACCGGACAACGGTGAACTCGTGCGCGGTGCGCGCCTGAGCGCCGAGTTGCATCAGCTGCCGCACGAACTGCTGGACGCACGCGAGGTAGCCCGTCGTTT
>JANOKE010000839.1:0-8455 GCA_031419135.1 Gemmatimonadaceae bacterium | reverse complement strand
GTGCTCCCCCGCTGGGGGGTGCAGAGCGACTACGTCGACGGCACGGATGCAGGCGGGTGGACTCGGGGGATTCGTGAGAATACACGAATGCTGTTCGTCGAGACGCCCTCCAATCCGGGACTCGAACTGGTCGATCTGCAGTGGCTTGGCGCGGTGGCCCGCGAACGTGGTCTTGATCTCGTGGTCGATAATTGCTTCGCCACACCGTACCTGCAGCGTCCCCTGCACTACGGCGCAACGGCGGCGATTCATTCCGCCACCAAATACATGGACGGGCAAGGTCGCGTGCTGGGCGGCGCCATCGTGGGCGACCAGGGGTTCATCGACGACTGCCGCTTCTTTGCGAGACACACCGGACCGGCCATGAGCGCCTTCAACGCGTGGCTGCTTTCCAAATCGCTGGAAACACTGGCGGTCCGGATGGATCGGCATTGTGCCAACGCGCTCCGTGTTGCCCAGCACTTCGAAGGACACGCCGCGCTGGAGTCGGTGCGGTATCCGTTTCTGCCATCGCATCCTCAGCACGTGCTGGCGCGCCGCCAGATGACGCAGGGCGGCGGCATCGTTGTGCTCGTCGTGAATGGCGGGTTGGACGCGGGTCGTCGATTCCTGGACGGCGTCACCATGTGTTCGCATTCGCCGAATCTCGGCGACACTCGTACCATCGTCACCCATCCGGCGTCGACCACGCACAGCAAGCTCTCAGGCGTCGAACGGGCCGCCGTCGGCATCACCGACGGACTCGTGCGCGTGAGCGTGGGGCTCGAGCATGTCGACGATATCATCGTGGATCTGGAACGGGCGTTGGTCGCCGCCAGTTCAGCTGGGCGGCCCTGACTACGGCCCTGCGGGACGGGGTACTGTCACGCCGCTGGCACCGGAGACCCCGCTGCCGGTGTGGCATCGCGCTCCAGCCAAATCGTTACGGGGCCGTCGTTTACCAGTTCGACATCCATAAGCGCGCCGAACTCGCCCGTTTGCACCGTATGCTGCATGTCCCGGAGCATCGCGATGAACCGCTCGTACAGCTGGTTGGCCATTTCCGGTGGCGCCGCTCCGACAAAACTTGGCCGACGGCCCTTTCGTGTATCGCCGTAGAGTGTAAACTGAGACACCACGAGCAGCGACCCGCCCTGTTCGCGAATGTTTATGTTCATTCGACCATGGACATCTGGAAACAGGCGCAATGAGGTTATCTTTTCTGCCATCCACCGCGCTTCGGTCATTGTATCGGTCGGGGCGATGCCCACCAGCACCACGTATCCCGTCGCGATGCGTCCCGAAGTCTGCGGCGCATCGGCCCGACCTTTCGGGCGGATTCGCACTTCGGCGCGACTTACCCGTTGCAATAAAATTCGCATAGATCAACAGTTTCGCACTCTTTCGTTCTCCACGAAAGAGCCGACCAATGCCAATCAACACGACCGTGCAACCACGACTTGCGCTTCATTTCGACTTGGTGCCTCGCAGCAGTGCCACCAATGCTGACTCCGCGTTTCTCGACGCGTGTATCGCCTGGCTTGGACTGGATTCCAGTCAGCCGCTGAGCTGGGACACGCCTTCCAATCATACGCTCGATGGTGGGCGCATCTTGCGGTGGGCGCCGTTCAGACACAACGGATCCGCCTTGGCCGACATCGTGGTGCACGCGCCTGATCCGCTGGACCGCGGACTGCAGTGGTCCACCCACGTGACCTACGTGACGACCACGACGGCCACGGGCAGTGTTCAGCGGCAGCTCAACATCCGCGTGGGAACCGACGGCGGTGCCGGCAATGGTGCGCCACCTCCAGTTCGGCCGCCTCGGTTGCTCTCGGAACTCGATGCGCCATTCACGCTGGTATCGAGCGACGGCCCCCTGCAGCGCATTCCCACCCAACTCGAAGCCGGTACACTCGACGCGTTCGTGCGTTTCGTATTGTGCGATCCCGCGCGTACGATGCCGGTGTTGCTGCTGACGGAGCTGCCTGACGGCGGTTACGTGTTGCCACCCGAGCAGTTTGCGAGTGAGGTGTTCGGGCTTGGCTTGTGCTTCATGTTGCGACACAGCGATACCTTCGCGCTGTCCGATGCCGTGGGCGGTCATGCCCGTTCAGTGTTCCTGGGTTCGGCGCGCGCGTACCTGCCGGGCTTCGATCTCGAAGCAGATCCGTTCCAGCACCCGTTGGTGCTGGCACGCGCATTGGCGCTGCCCGGCGAACGCCGTCGGCTGGTGCAGCGATTGGCCGAGGTGTCCGTGCAGCGGCCGATGTCGGATTCGGTGATTGTCGAACGCATGCGTGACGAGCGCGCCGCCGCTTACGGCAAGCGTCCCGATGCATCGAACGCGTTGGCCGCCGCCGAATCCGGTTCGGAGCTTGATCGCGGCCAACTCGTGATTCTGGTGCGCGACTTCGAGGATGCGCTGAAGCAGTCGGAAGGCGAATTGATGCGCGTGCGCGAGCGGTTCAATGACGCTCGGCAGCACCTCGACGCCGAACGGGCGCGCTCGCGGGCCCTGCGCACCACGTTAGCCGCGCTCAAGGAGCGCCAGCCGATATCCAAACCGGCGAGCGACGCACCAGAGTCGGTGTTGGAGGCCGTCGAACGGGCGCAGGCCATGTACGCCGATGCGCTTCGCTTGCTTCCCACCGCATTTGCGTCGGCCAGGGAATCGGAGTTTCCCGACCCGGACACGGCGTGGTCGTATCTCAAGACGCTCGGCGAGGTGGGCCGACGTCGCCAGGATCGCGCCCTCAGTCGCCCCCTCACGGAAGTGTTCGGGGATCTTGGTGTTGATTACACACCCGGATCCACCGATTCGGCCTACAAGACCCCGTACGTGTTTCCCGACGGCTCGTCCGAGATCGAGTGCCCCGAACAGCTGCGGCGCGGCAGCAATCCCGACACCGGATTGCGCATCTACTTCACGTCGTCCGATGACGGCGGATTCGTGATCGGCCATGTGGGCCGACAGATCGAGATCGCGAAACAGATATGACTGAGTAGGAAGTAAGAAGTAGGAAGTAGGAAGTACGATGCACTGAGTACTCAGTACTTCAACTGAGTACTCAGTACTTCAACAAAGTACTCAGTACTTCAAAAGTACTCAGTACTTCAAGAAAGTACTGAGTACTTTGTAATGAGTACTCCCGACTTCCTACTTCCTACTCAGTCAGATTGCTGTCTCGTGAAACGTCACGCTGGTTTCATGTTGCAGGGCGCGGCGGAGTGCCCACGCATCCTGGAAGAGTACGACCACGTTGCCCTTGTGGTCGAATAGCTGGAGTCGTCCCTGACCATTCGCCACGCGTTCCACGTCAACCTTGGGGCCGGTGAGCCAGCGCGGCCAGCGGTAGGTCATTTTTTCGAACGTGCACGGTGCGGCGTATTCGTGCTCAAGGCGAAAGGCCATCACGTCGAATTGCAACTGCCCGACCGCGCCAACGATTGGCTGTGAGCCGGTTGACGTTTCCGCGTAGAACACCTGCGCGGCACCTTCCTCGGTGAGTTGACGCAGGCCACTGTCAAACTGCTTGCGCTTGAGCGGATCGGCCGGCACGGCGCGCGCGAAATGTTCGGGGGGGAAGCGCGGGATTCCTTGAAACTCCAGCGTGCCGTCGCCGCCAAGCGTGTCACCAATGCGCAGGGTGCCGCGATCCATGATTCCGATCACGTCACCGGGCCACGCCTCTTCAATGGCCACCCGGTCACGGGCCATGAACTGCTGCGGCGAAGCCAGGCGAATGGGCTTGCCGCTGCGCTGATGCAACACCTGCATGTTGGCTTCGAAATGTCCGGATACGATGCGTACGAAGGCGATGCGGTCGCGATGCCTGGGATCCATGTTCGCCTGGATCTTGAACACGAATCCGGTAAAGTCGTTGCGATCGGGCGCCACCGGTCCAACGGTGGATTCGCGCGGTCCGGGCGACGGCGCCAGTTCCAGAAACTCGCGGAGAAATGGTTCAATCCCAAAGTTGGTGAGCGCTGACCCGAAGAACACGGGGGTCAGGGTGCCGTCGATGACGCGCGCGTGTTCGTACAGGTGCCCGGCGGCATCGAGCAGCTCGATATCCGTCATCAGGCGATCGAACGCACTCGCGCCCATCGTGTCAACAAGCGTTGGGTCATCGATGCCGACGATGGTCTCGTCGGCCCGCGACGCGCCACGATCGCCGCTGCGCTCGAAGAGATGCACTTCACGCGTGAGGCGATCATACACACCGACAAAAATATCATTGTCGAACACCGGCCACGTGGCCGCGTAACAATCGATCGACAGATCGGCCTCGACGTCCTGAATCAACTTGAGCGGGTCTTCGCCGAACCGATCGCACTTGTTCACAAGCGTAAAGATCGGCGTGCGCCGCAGCTTGCACACATCGAACAGTTGCCGCGTGCGCTCTTCGACGCCCTTGCGATTGTCCAACAGCATGATGGCGCTGTCGGCCGCCACCAACGTGCGATAGGTGTCTTCGGAAAAATCTTCGTGGCCGGGCGTATCCAGCAGGTTGAGCTGATACCCCAGGTACTCGAACTGCAGCACCGATGACGTCACGGAGATTCCACGCTCCTGTTCGAGCTTCATCCAGTCCGACGTGGCATGACGGGTCGCGCGCCGCGCCTTGACCGAACCGGCCAGATGGATCGCACCGCCATACAACAGCAGTTTTTCCGTAAGCGTGGTCTTGCCGGCGTCGGGATGTGAAATGATCGCGAAGGTACGGCGACGGACAATTTCGCGGGCGAGGGCCGTTTCTGCGGGGGTCGATACAGCGTCAGTCATCCCTGAACAATAATCGATCTACCCTTCGAGTTCTTCAAGCGTCCGAGGGAAATCGCTCTTCAGCAGTCGTGAGAGCGCGCGATCGGCAAGAACCCGCCCACCAGTCTGGCAGCGAACGCAGTAGTTGGTTTCATTGTCAGCGTAGCGAATGCGCTGCACGGGCGAGGCGCACACGGGGCACGGAAGGCCGTAGCGACCGTGCACCGCCATGGCTTCGTGAAAGGCGGTGACGGTTTCGGGGAATCCCTCGCCCGTGGCGGCGCGCAGTCGATCGGTCCAGGCCGTGAGCGTGACCCGCGTGGCGGTGCGCAGGATTGCAATCTCGTCATCGGAGAGCTTGCTGGTCAGCCGCATCGGCGACAGTCGGGCCGCGTGCAGCACCTCATCCGAGTACGCGTTGCCGATGCCGCTGAACAGTCGAGGGTCGGTGAGCGAGCGTTTCACCGTGTGATTCTCGCGACGCAGCGCGTCGGCATACTCCACAACCGACGCCCGCAGTGGATCAATCCCGCCGCGATCGAATTGCGCCAAGGCCGGAGCCCCCTCGACGATGTGCAGCGAGGCCCGACGCTGGGATCCTGCCTCCGACAGGAACAGCGTGCCATGCGCAAAGTCGAACGCGGCGACGGCCAGTTTCCCCGGCAATGACTTGCCCGGTAAACGCCAGCGCAACCGTCCCGCGATCATCAGGTGAATCACGAGAAAGTGATCGCGCTCGAGGGCCAGCACCAGTCGCTTCCCGATGGCGCGAACACCGCGCACCTGCAATCCCGCCACCGCCGCCACCGGCGGCGCTACGGAGCGCAGGACGAAGGGGTTGAGCACCCGTACCCCCTGCATCGCGTGCCCCACGACGTACGCCTCGAGCCGTTCGCGATAGACCGTGAGGTCGGGGAGTTCAGGCATAGTCGCGGGCGGAAGGTGCAGTCAGTTTCATGACGGGAGAAGGGAGAATGAAGACGGGAGACGTCCGATCGGCAAGCGCGGTAGCTGCCATCGCGACATCTCCCGTCTCCCGTCTCCCGTCTCCCGTCTCCCGTCTCCCGTCTTAAACCGTCGTCATCGCCTACTCCACCGTAACTGATTTCGCCAAATTCCTCGGCTGATCGACATTGCATCCACGTTTCACGGCGATGTAGTACGCCAGCAATTGCAGCGGCACACTCGCCAGAATCGGCGTGAGCAGATCGATCGTTTCAGGAATGCGAAACTCGTAGTCCAGCTTCCCCGCCAGCGATGGCTCGTCCCGGGTGGTAATAGCGATGATCGTGCCCTTGCGGGCTTTCACTTCCTGAATGTTCGATGTGATCTTTTCAAACACGGAATCGTGCGGTGCAATACATACCACCGGCATCATTTCATCGATGAGCGCGATGGGTCCATGCTTCATCTCCGCCGCGGGGTACCCCTCTGCATGGATGTAGCTGATTTCCTTGAGCTTGAGCGCACCCTCCAGCGCCGCGGGGAAGTTGTAGCCGCGACCAAGATAGAGAAAATTCGTTGCCCGCTTGAACTCCTCCGCCAGCGCTTCCACTTCCTCGGCCCGATCAAGGATTGACTGGATCTGCTCCGGCAGCCTGGCCAGCGCCTGGGCGATTTCCCGACCTTGGGCCACCGACAAATTGCGCAGACGGGCCAGCTTCAGCGTAAAGAGCGCCAACGCGACCACCTGACTGCTGAATGCCTTCGTGGACGCGACGCCAATTTCCGGACCGGCATGCAGATAGATCCCACCGTCATCTTCCCGCGCGATGGTTGAACCCACCACGTTCACCAGTCCCAGCGTGCGCGCACCGCGTCGCTTGGCTTCGCGCATGGCGGCCAACGTATCGGCCGTTTCACCCGACTGCGAAATCACGATGCACAACGTGGTGGGCGTTACGATTGGGTTGCGATACCGGAACTCCGATGCGTACTCCACTTCCACCGGAATACGGCACAACTCCTCGATCATCATTTCGCCGATCAATGCCGAGTGCCAGCTGGTGCCGCACGCGATGATGGTGATGTTGTCAATCTTGAGCAGGTCCTCCTTCGAAATGTTGAGACCGCCCAGCTTCGAAAAGCCTTCCTCGAGAATGAGGCGCCCGCGCATGGTGTTTTCCACCGTCGTGGGTTGCTCGAAAATCTCCTTGAGCATGAAGTGCGGGTATCCGCCCCGCTCAATCTGTTCGAGGTCCCAGTCGATCCGCGAAACGGGCTTGTCGAGGATCACAGCGTCGAGATCGAGCACTTTGTAACCGTCACGCGTGATCACGGCCACGTCGCCGTCGTCGAGATACACGACATTGCGGGTATACGCCAGAATCGCCGACGCGTCGGAGGCAATAAAGAACTCGCCGTCGCCCAAACCCACGAGCAACGGACTGCCCTTGCGGGCCGCGACAATTTTGTCCTTCTCCTTGCTGGAGATGACGGCGATGCCGTAGGTGCCTTCCACCTGGCGCAACGCCTCGATGACTGCCGCCTCGAGGTTGCCGGCGTAGGCCGCCTCGATCAGATGCGCCAGCACTTCGGTGTCGGTATCCGACGTGAACACAAAACCCCGCGCCTCGAGACCGGCCTTGAGCACCGTCGCGTTCTCGATGATGCCGTTGTGCACGACGGCGATCGAGCGATCGGTGCTCACATGCGGATGCGCATTCCCCACGGTTGGTGGGCCGTGCGTGGCCCAGCGCGTATGCCCGATGCCGAGCGTGCCAAGCGGCGGACTGGCGTCAATCACCGATTCCAGGCGCGAGATCTTACCCGCCGCCTTTCGTGTTTCAACGCCCTTGCCATTCATGACCGCCACTCCGGCTGAATCATAGCCGCGATATTCGAGGCGCTTGAGTCCGTCGATCAGAACAGGGGTCGCGATCTTGTCGCCGACATATCCAACGATTCCGCACATGGTAGGGTAGGTCTGAGGAAACTTGCGTACGTCGGTCAGGCGCCCGCGGCCAGATCGGCCAACGGTTGGCGCGCCTGTGCAATCAGTCGCCGCGCATCTACCTCGGCGGGTGCTTCGGCGATCACTCGAACAATCGGCTCCGTCCCCGAAGGACGGAGATGCACCCAGCGATCGGTCCAATCCAGACGAAGGCCATCCTGCGTGTCCGCAGTGGCCTCCGGAAACGCCGCGCGCAGCGCAGCGTACACCGCGTCCAGTGAAACGTTCGGGCGGTCCAACTTATCCTTCACAATGACGTAACGAGGTTTCTCATCGCGCAGTGCCGAGAGGGGACGCCCCTCCTCGAGCATGAGTTGCAACAGCAACGCCGCACCCACCGGCGCATCGCGCCCAAGGTGCATTTCGGGAAGAATCACGCCGCCGTTGCCTTCCCCGCCGATGGTCGCACCCACGTCGCGCATCGTGAGTGCGACATTCACCTCACCCACCTTGGCGAAGTGAAACGGCACGCCAGCCTCAGCCGCGGCATCGGCAACCACTTTGCTGGTGGAGAGATTGGTCACTACTGGACCTGGCCGATGGCGCAGCACCGTGCGCGCCGCAAAAGCCAGCGTGTAGTCTTCGCCGGGGGCGCTCCCGTCATCGAGCACCAATGCGAGTCGATCGACATCAGGATCGGTGGCGAAGCCGACATCGGCGTTCACGTTGCGCACCAGCGCTGACAACTCCCCGAGATTCTCCGCCACCGGTTCGGGCGGACGATGGAATCGGCCATCGGGTTCCATGTTGATTGC
>JANOKE010000838.1:0-12532 GCA_031419135.1 Gemmatimonadaceae bacterium | reverse complement strand
CTACTTCTACACCAATGCCAGCACCGTGCCATTCCAAGGTGCCAAGCTGGTCGCCGGCCCCGTGCGCAATGCGGCGGGTACAATGACCTATCTGTACGAACTGCCGGGGGCGAATCCGGTGGCGTGGGTAACCCCAATGATTGTGAAGTTGGACGACGCCACCAGCAAGGCAACCGTGCTCAATCCGCTGTTCGACGTGCGGCGCGTGGCGATCTTCGACACCGCCTCCACCGTGCTTGCAAAGCCGGTAAACTCGCCCTTGCCTGAAGCGGTATCCTTCGGCGTCAGAGTCACACGCTACGACCCTGGTGCCATCGACCTCACACTGGAAGGCGCGCCGGCCGCCGGGAGCGCGCTCATCGTTTCGGAGAATTTCTATCCGGGTTGGACGGCGATGGTTGATGGCAAGGCCGCCGTGACAGGCCGTGCGGACTTTACGCTGATCGGTGTTGAACTTCCCGCAGGCGCCAAACAGGTTACTCTGCGGTTTGACAGCGCGCCGTACCACATGGGGAAGCGGATTACCTTGGCCGCACTGGCGTTGGCGTTGGGATTGGTGCTGGGCGGGGCATTCATGGATCGCCGCCGCGCCTCGTTCCCCGCTTTCTGAGGCGCGTCGAGATTGTCCCGTATTCCAACACCCGCCCGCAGTACTCTGGGTATTCACCAGCGCGCACTGGTCATCGTTCCGACCTACAATGAGAGCGAGAACATCGCGCGAATCGTCCCGCTGATTCTGGCACAGGATCCGCGTCTTGATGTTCTGGTCGTGGACGACAACTCTCCCGACGGCACCGGGAAGATGGCCAACGAACTGGCGAGGAATGAGGAGCGTATTCACGTACTGCATCGGGAAGGGAAGGAAGGACTCGGGCGCGCGTATCTGGCGGGCTTCCGGTGGGCCCTCGAACGCCCGTATGACTTTATTTTCGAGATGGACGCCGACTTCTCGCACGATCCGGCCCACCTTGCCGAGTTCCTGTCGGCAATCCAGGGCGCTGACTTGGTGCTGGGGTCACGGTATCGCGACGGCAAGGTCACAGTGGTGAACTGGCCAATGACGCGCTTGATGCTGTCGTATGGCGCCAACATCTACGCGCGCGCCGTGACTGGTCTTCGACTGGGCGACGCGACTGGTGGATTCAAGTGCTTTCGGCGCGAGGTGTTGGCAGCTATTCCGCTGGACCAGGTGCGCTCGAATGGCTACGCATTCCAGATCGAAATGAGCTTCCGGGCGTGGAAGCGAGGCTTCCGCATCGCCGAGATTCCCATCGTATTCTACGATCGCACCGAAGGTGCGTCCAAGATGTCCAAGGGCATTGTTCGAGAGGCGATTCTGATGGTCTGGCGATTGCGCTGGTGGGGTATCACAGGTCGCGCCTGAGTCATCGATCACAATACGGAGAATCGACATCATGGGCGATATTCGTCCGCGAACGGAAACATTCCGAAACCTCGCGTTCACGAAGATGACCGGTTCTGGCAATGATTTCGTGTTCTTCGACGGACGCCAGGTCGACGCAACATTGCTGACATTGCCTGAAGTGATCATGGCAATCTGCAATAGACACAATGGGATAGGTGCCGATGGCATCGTAATACTTGAACCCATCGAGACGCAGACTGGACAAATCGGACGGGAATCCAGTCAAGCTCGAATCCATTATTTCAACAGCGATGGCACCCCGGCGGATTTGTGCGGAAATGCCACTCTGTGTTCCACAACGATGTCGATAGCGCTCGGAATCGCCGACGCCAATGGCATGGGATTGGAAACGCCGTCCGGTCGCATTTCAAGCCGCTTCATCGATGGGCATCCGGAGATCGAACTGCAGCCGGTGACAACCGTGATCGCCGATATCGACATCGCTCGGGAAGATGGCGAAGAGCGGATCGGCTTTGCCATGGCGGGTATTCCGCACTTGGTTGTTCTGTGCGAAAACGCCGACTCCGTTGATCTGGATTCGCGCGGATCGCCTATGCGGCACCATGTGGCAACGGGTCCGAAGGGTGCAAATGTCAACTGGGTTTCAGGCTTGGACAATGGCTCATGGCGGTACCGAACCTTTGAACGCGGCGTCGAGGCTGAAACGCTTGCCTGCGGAACCGGTGCGGTCGCGACGGCGATTCTCCTGGTGACGTGGGGCCTTGCCAGTTCGCCAATCAGAATGCTTACCAGCTCAGGTCGGGAGCTCGTGGTGGGCTTGGAGCGCGCCGACGACGCATGGCGGCCAACCCTTCGCGGCGAAGGGCGCGTGGTCTTCCGCGGAACCATCGGCGACCTCGGCCTTTGATCTGGAAAATCACGCGGCGCCTGTCCACGCCTCGCAGCTACGCGTTTGATGTGGACAGGTGCACAGCTTGAGTGATTCGTGAGCACGTGCCGCACATATGGCGCGAGCCTACAGCCTCAAAGCATTACCATATAAGGCTTTAAGCATTGCCATCTGTGATTCGACATGCCGAGGGGCGGAAAACTTCCCACAGTTATCCACGAGAGTTGGTTTACATAACATGTATTATGCGCACTAACTCTTGCCAAGAAACGTGCTGCCGCCGACTCGAATTGTCGGCCCCTACTTGTTCATCCCCACCAGCTCTCCCAAGCGAACCTGCGCCTCCTGAGCAAACGGCAGTTCTTCGTTCTTTGCGAGCTCTTCCCAGATCTTTCGCGCCTCAACGACCTTTCCGGCGGCCGTCAGATTTCGCGCTTGATTGGCATGATTCGCGCCTTTGTCGATCGGAAATTTGGAGACCGCTGCCGCCTTTCCGTAGTGCTCGGCGGCTACCTCATACTTGCCTTGCGATTCAAACCCAACGGCAATCAGTGCTTCGAAAGATGCCTCGAAGGCGTTGCTCGCACTCGCCATGGCCTTCTCAAGCACGGCAATCCCCTCAGGGTACTTCTTCTGATCGAAGTACGCCTGGCTAAGCAGCATCGCCGCCTGCGATCCCGACGGCGTCCCGCCGAAGCGTCTAACCACCTTTTCCAATTCGGTCTGCGCTTCCGGGAGCCTGCCCGCTTGAAGAGGTGCGGTCGCGCGATACAGGGCATTCGAAGCATCCTGGCGTTTGTTCGCGTCCATCCAGCGATAGCCGAGTATCGCGGCGGCCGAAACGGCGACAACTCCCAACACGACGAGAATTAGCTTCTGGTTGAATTGGAACCAAGCGGTAACGTTCTCGATTGGATCGTCGGACAGACCGGCAGAAGAGACCGAAGAGCGCGATGCCTGCGACATGCGACAGTGAGTGCTGGAGGAAAATGATGCGTTGGCGGGAAGACCCGACGATGGGAACAGAACAGCCTGTAAACATAGTGGAAACCGCTGGCCAAAGTACCCCCGGCCGGAGTCGAACCGGCGACCAACAGTTTAGGAAACTGCTGCTCTATCCAACTGAGCTACGGGGGCGTGATACTCGCTCAACTCCGACACCACGGCCCGAAGTTATTCGAATCCCTGCCCCTGGCGCTACCTCGGCAACCGCAGTGTGCTCGGGCTCAGTAGGGCACGATGGCGTGAATCGGGTATTCGCGCAGTCGACTCCGCGCGCCAAGAAATGTCAGTTCACTCAGTACCGATAGTCCCCTCACCGTGCCGCCAAGCCGCTGCACCAGACGCGCTGCAGCCGATGCCGTTCCACCCGTCGCCAGGACATCGTCCACAATCAGCACGCGCGCGCCGTCAGTGAGCGCATCCTGATGCATCTCCAGTACACTCTCTCCGTATTCAAGGGCGTACGTCTCGCGGACCGTAAGCCATGGCAGCTTTCCAGACTTGCGGGCCGGCGCGAACGCCGCGCCGAGGCGCAGGGCAACCGACACGCCAAATAGAAATCCCCGGCTTTCAATGCCCACCACGTGCGAGATGCGCTCCGTCATAAACGGCTCGGTCATCGCGGTCAACACGTCGGTCAGAAGCGCCGGGTCGGCCAGTACAGGTGTGATATCCTTAAACGTAATTCCGGGTGATGGGAAGTCCGGAACGTCTCGAATTGCGGCGCGAACACGGGTGGCAACGGTGTATGTCATGGTCCCGACAAGTTACGCGCTCGATCGAAAAACACGAGGCAAGCCCGTTATCGAATGTGACTTCCGTCAGCGACGCACGCTCAGCAAGGCCGCGAGTGCCGCCGCAAGCGCCGCCGCATCACCCATGTCGGGAGCGAAGCCGGGCATGACGATGTCCCCATTGCGAACGCGGCGCGCGAGTGATTCGAGCGCGCGCGCGGTCGCTTCCGAGTTTCCAGTGAGATCTGCCTCGCGTCGCGCCTGCGCCGCCCACTCCTCGCCGCGCGCAGTTGGTGCCCCGGCCGACTTGACAGGCATGATGTCCATCGTGTCCTCGTCACTCCACATCGGTAACGGCGACAGGGGCGCGGCCGACGACACAGGCGGTTCTGTGGACTCCATCGCACGTGTGCGCGGCGATTCAGACTCGCGGGTGTCCAGATCGTCAGCAAAGGCCCGCATGGCAGCACCCGCCTCATCGAGCGGCCAAGCGTCTGGGGTGTCTGCTGCGTCGGGTTCGGTGGCGGCTGCGACGATCGACAAGTCGACAGAAGGAACCTTCGCAACCATCGCGTCTTCGACCACCGCTTCGTCAACGATCGACGGCGCATCGACCTCTGAAGTCAACCAAGGCTCGCTCATCGGTTCCCCGAGATCTTCCTCGGCCCCCATGTGTGTCACTTCCGAATCGAGGAAAAGGTCGATCCATGGAAGGTCGGCCGACATCTCCCCTTCCCCATCGCTCACGTCAGGCTGAGTTGGCGCTTCCGACGTGACCGGACGCGTCCGCCAGAGCGACGGAACATACGGTCCGACGGTCGCCTGGATGCCGTCGAGGCGCGCCGCTGCCGCCGCGACCTCTGTGAGCGTATCCGTGGGTTTCGCATACGGTCCGACGTCCGGTGCCCGGAATCCCGGGCTGATGTCGGACGGTGTGGAAGTGTTCGGCTGTTGCGGCATGGAGGACAGATGTGTGGTCATGGCGCGCTCAGGCGTGGCGGGGCGACTCGCGGCAAAAATGCATCACCGAACGATGGCTCGCGAATGTGCATCTCGGACGGAACGACTAGGACGGCCAACCACCCGCCCCAATCAAAGGGACGAAGCGTACCGGGGTGATGTCACGACTTTCAAAATCGTCACCTCGACGGATGACCAGTGTCAGCATCTGCTCATCCCGATCGCCCAGAGGAATCAAGAGCCGACCGCCTTCAGCCAGTTGCGTTTGGAGCGCCGGTGGTACGCCCGGTGCGCCCGCGCTCACGACGATGGCATCGTAGGGCGCGTATTCCCTCCAGCCCAGTGTGCCGTCACCCATCAGCAACGAGACGTTGCGAATCTGGAGCGCGGTCAGCAGCAGCCGGGCCCGATCCAACAGCGCCGGGAAACGTTCGATGGAGAAAACCTGTGCCGTCAGTTCGGCCAACAACGCGGTCTGGTATGCCGAACCGGTACCGATCTCCAACACGCGCTCCCGCCCTGTGAGCATGATCTGCTCGAGCGCCCTCGCATGCACAAAGGGCTGCGAAATGGTCTGTCCGCTTCCAATGGGCAGGGCGCTGTCCTCGTAGGCGCGATGACGCACACTTGGTGGAACGAACTCGTGACGCGGCACCTGATCGATCGCGCGCAAGACGGCAAGGTCTTTGATCCCCTTGTCCTGAAGCGTTTCGATCAGGCGCCGACGCGCGCCACGGAACTCCGACTCTACGGAGTGCGCCACCAAGTGCTCGCCGTGTTGATGACATCACGATGCGTCAGGTCAAGATGCAACGGCGTCACCGAGACATATCCATCGTGCACCGCGCGGAAATCCGAGTCCTCGGGTCCGCTCCATTCAACCGAGCCGCCGCCAATCCAGAGAATATCACGTCCCCACGGGTCTTTCATGCGCGTGATCGAGTCGCTGAATACCCGTCGTCCGAGCCGCGTGAGGCGATATCCCTTCACCTGCTCCGCCGCGATGGCGGGCAGGTTGACGTTGAGCAACGTTTCCGGCGGAAAATCCGGCAGCGTGATGAGCCGTTGCAGCAGTGTCGTCAACATGTCGACCTGGGTATCCAGCAACGCGTCGGCGCGCAAAACGCTGCCGGCAAACGATACCGCGATACTCGGGATACCGAGTGAGAGCCCCTCCATCGCCGCCGCGACGGTACCGGAATACAATACGTCCTCGCCCATGTTCGGTCCATGATTGATACCGCTGATGACGACATCGGGGCGCACATCCATCAGCGCTTCGCAGGCCAGCATGACGCAATCGGTTGGTGTCCCATCCACTTGCCAGCGGCGGTCCCCCAACTGGACGGGGCGCAACGGATGATGAAGGGTAAGCGAGTGACTGGTCGCGCTCTGTTCGCGATCGGGTGCCACGACATAGAGGTCTCCGAGCGGCTGACAGGCGCGCTCCAGCACCCCAAGCCCCTTCGCGAGTATCCCGTCATCGTTGCTCAGCAAGATGCGCATTGTGTCTAACGTTCCGGCAGTCTTGGTGTCGATTCCCGTGGCACGGGCGCGGGTGCGGCCCGATCATCAAGAATGGCCTGCAGTTCGGCCAGCTCGCGTTCCATCGATTCAATCGCCTGCACTTCGAGCGCCGCACGCGCAGCCGTGCGCAGCGAGCCGCCTTTGCGATGTTCATCGAGTTTCTGGCGCGCGCCGTCGATAGTGTACTTCTCGGTGTACAGCAGATGTTTCACCAGCAGGATCAATTCAACCTCGCGGCGGGCGTAGACGCGATTCCCACTGCGATTCTTGGCCGGATTCAGCAGCTTGAACTGACTCTCCCAATAGCGGAGCACATGCGGCTTCAGTTCGGTCAGCGCACACACTTCGCCGATCGAGTAGAACTCCTGCACGGGTTCACCGCGGGTCGCCATGGGTCAGTCCCGCTCCGCGCGCAACTCGCGCGCCATCAGTTCAGCGATCGCTTCACGGGCCGACTGACCCTCGAACAGGATGCGATAAGTCGCCTCGATGATCGGCATCTCCACGCCCGCGCGTGCAGCCAGGGCTCTCGCACTTTCGGCGTTCAGCACCCCTTCCGCAACGCTATCCTTGCCTGCGAGCGCTTCCTCGAGTGTCTTGCCCTGGCCAATCGCCACGCCAACGGCGCGATTGCGTGACAGCGCTCCAGTGCACGTCAACACCAGATCACCGAGCCCGGCAAGTCCCGCAAACGTTTCATTGCGAGCACCCAACGCGAGTCCCAACCGGGTCATCTCGGCTAGCCCACGGGTCATCAACGCTGCGCGCGGATTGAAGCCAAGCCCCAATCCGTCAAGAATTCCCGTCGCCACCGCCATGACGTTCTTGATTGCGCCGCCGAGTTCCACACCAATCACGTCATCACTCGTGTAAACCCGCAGGGCGCGGGCGCTCAACGCCTCCTGTACGAGTAGCGCGGCCGGTCTTGACGCACTTGCCGCGACGATCGCGGTGGGCTGTCCGGCGGCTACCTCGGCGGCAAAGCTTGGACCGCTGATGGCGACGACATCATGCTGCGGTGCTTCCTCGACCACGACCTCAGTCATCAGCGCCAACGACTCGCGTTCAATTCCCTTGGTCGCTACGGCGAGCACGACGCCCTTTGCCACCGCCCGGTGCCCGGCCGCGACCACGCTTCGCAATACGTGAGAAGGCGCCGCATAGATCACGAGTGCGGCACCGCGCAACGCTGTCTCCATGTCTCCGGTGGCGCGTAGCGCCGGGTCCAGAGCAGCACCGGCCAGGAAGCGCGGATTCTCGTGTTGTTTGTTGACCGCGTCAACCACGTCGTGCTCCCGGGCCCAGAGCTGCACGGGATGACCGTTGCGCACGAGGCGGTCGGCAATCGCCGTGCCCCAGGCACCGCCGCCGATCACCGCACACGGAATCACCGACCGTACCAGCGGAGCACTCATGCGCGCACAGGCTCTGATCGTCCCAGTCGACGTTCCTCGCCGCGGCGCAGTCGACCGATATTGTCGCGATGTGTCCAGAAAACGAATGCCGAGACACCGACACTGACCATCAACAATGGGGTGACGCCATGCTCACGCAGCAGGAGGACCACCGGCAAGACAACGGCGCCGACCAGCGAGCCAAGCGAGACATAGCGCGTTGCAGCCACGACGACCACGCACGCGACGACCGCCCACACAGTCGGAATGGGGGTCAAGGCCAGAAATACGCCACTGGCCGTGGCGACGCCCTTGCCTCCGCCCTTGCCGAGCAGAAACACCGGACGCACGTGACCGAGAATCGCGAGGATGCCAAACCCCACGCCCCATGGCCAACCCATCGCCACTGACGCCGCGCCGGGCAACCACACTACCGGAGCGACACCCTTCAACACATCGACCGTGTAGACCAGCAACCCCCACTTCCAGCCCAGCGACCGGAAAACGTTCGTTGCCCCCAGATTGCCCGAGCCGACGGTGCGCAAATCAACCCCGTTCACCCGCCCAACCAGATACGCGGTTGGAATCGAACCGATGAGATACGCGCCGAACATTGCCAGCACCAGCGCGCCAGTCACTCGTTCTTTCTCCGCATGATGATGCGCACCGGCGAGCCGAGAAATCCCCACTTTTCGCGCAGTTGGTTGTGGATGAATCGGATGTAGTTCTCAGGAATCAGTTCCGGGTGATTGCCGAAAAACGCAAACGTGGGGGGGGCCACCTCAACCTGCGTGGCGTAGTTCAGCTTGATCTCGCGTCCCGCCGCCTGCGGCGGCTGCAGTCGCGTCACGATTTCGCCGAGCGCATCGTTCACGTGTGAGGTGGAGATACGACGGGTGCGCTGTTCCTGTACCGCCAGGGCAAGGTCAAGCACTTTCGTCACGCGCTGACCCGTTTTGGCCGACGTAAACAGGAACGGCACGAAGGCCAGGTACGGCGCCTTGTCGATGACATCCTTCTTGAATTTGTTGGAGCTCTTGTCCGTTTTGTCCTCGTACAGATCCCACTTGTTGAGCACGAGGATCAAGCCGCGTCCGGCTTCCCAGGCGAGTGTGGCAATCTTGAGATCCTGATTCTGCAGCCCTTCCGTCGCATCGATCATCAGGATGCAGACATCGGCCGAATCAATCGCCCGGCGGGTGCGCAACGACGCATAGAACTCCACGCCATCATCGATCTTCGACTGTCGGCGAAGTCCCGCGGTATCCACGAACACGAGATCCTGATCCTTGTACCGCATGGGCGCATCGATCGAATCGCGCGTGGTGCCGGCCACATCGTGTACCACCAGTCGCTCTTCGCCCAGCAGTCGATTCACAAACGATGACTTGCCGACGTTGGGGCGTCCGATCACCGCGATCCGAATCGCCGCGCTGGAATCCTCCGGTGATTCCGGAATCCTGGCCACGACCGCATCGAGCATGTCACCGGAATTCTTGCCATTTTGCGCCGACACCGGCAGCACGTCACCCGCACCGAGCCGATAGAACTCGTACCAATCGGTACTCTCCGGAACGTCGACTTTGTTGGCAATAACCACGAAAGGCTTTCGCGCGTTACGCAACAGATCGACCAGGCGCGCGTCGCTGGGGTGCACCCCCACCTTCGCGTCGACCACCAGTAACAACAGGTCGGCTTCATCGATGGCCTGCATCACCTGCTTGCGGATCTCGGTATCCATCGGGACACTCGAGTCCTCGATCAACCCGCCCGTATCCACCAACCAGAAATGGCGTCCCGCCCATTCCGCGTGCGCGAAGTGCCGATCGCGCGTGGTGCCCGCTTCTTCACTGACGATCGCACTGGCTTCGCCGATGATCCGATTGAACAAATGGGACTTGCCGACATTGGGGCGTCCGACAAGGGCAACTACGGGAAGACTCATGCGACAGCACAGGTGGCCGCGTGGCCTTCAGGCACCAACGCGTCGATGAAATCGTACGAGGGGAACACCGGCATCGGCAGCGACTCGCGCAGTGCGATAAACGATTCCTCGTCGAGAAAGAGCCCGTCGTCGTTGATGCACTCGGCGGGGATGAGCGCGATGTCCAGATCGTTACGATCGGTCAGCGCTCGGCGAATATCGGCACCGACCAGCAGTCCGGCCGTAGTGGTGGTCGGACCGAAGAGCGTGTTCGGCATCGGGATCAGGACGAACGTCGCGCCCGTGGCTTCATGCAGTTGGTCCAGCAACTCGGGCATGAGCGGTGCCATGGACACACCCGTCACCACGCCGATGCGTCGGCCGTCCAGTCGCGGAAGCTGCGCCAGTCCGTCGCGCAGGCGCTGTCGCAACGAGGTGACGGCACCCACGCCGTTCTCGATTTGCGAGAACTCCCCGTAGTGCGCGACATCGGGCAACGGCCATTCGGCCAACAGGTACAATTCGTCGGAGCCGTATACCCAACGATCGTCGCGTTCGGCCAACGCGCGCTCCTCCCATCGGTGCACACTGGCCAACAGGGCCCGCGCGTGCTCCCGATCCATCGACTTCCCGGTATAGAGGTGCGAGAACTGCGTGACCCCAACCGGGACGAGCGCCACCGACATCATGGCATCGCCGAGATTCCACAGATCGGTCAGCGACTGCTCGAGTATCTCCCCGTCGTTCACGCCCGGTACCACGACCATCTGCCCGTGGAATTGAATGCCCCCGTTGGACAGCCGCGTGAGCTGATCGACGATGTTGGGCACCCGCGGATTGTTGAGCAGCACCTTGCGGGCTTCCCACGGTGTCGCGTGCACCGAGACGTACAGTGGCGAAAGCCGGTACTCGAGAATACGCGCAATGTCTTTCTCCTTCACGTTCGACAGCGTTGCGAAGTTCCCGTACGCGAACGACAACCGGTAATCATCGTCACGCACGTAGAGGGTTTTGCGCAGCCCTTTCGGCAGCCCCTCGATGAAGCAGAACTCGCACCGGTTGGCACAGCGCCGCACGGTGGGTGGCGCCAGCTCGAGACCCATGGACTCGCCGTCGGTGCGCTCAATGTCGTACTCGACGGTGTCACCATTGGGCAGCGTAGCGGCTACCACGAACGACTCATCGGCCGTGAGAAACTCCCAGTCCAGGAAGTCTTCCAACGGTCGGCCGTTGACCGACAGCAGTTCGGTGCCCGGCACAATGCCGATTTGGTCGGCGATGCCGCCGGCGAAAACCCGAGTGACGCGAACCATGCCTCAAGCCGAAACGGGGGACGGGCCTGCTTGACCCTCCCCCGGGGACGCAGAAGGGCGGCGGCCGAACGCCGTCGCCCACCTGAGAAAATATACGAGGCGCGTAGGCCGAAGTCAATAAACCGCATGGACTTCGGCCAGCCTATCGCGCCTGCCTTGTGAGGCGTCTCCCCTACTTCACCGGCGCATAACGATACGCCACGATCTTCGGACCTTCGACCTTGAGCGAGAACGCCGCTGAGGCTCCCGCGTCGACCGGACCCACTGCAACATCCTTCGTCGTCACCACCGCACCTGACTCATCCAATAGTTCAAACTTCAGGGTGAACGACCCCTGTTTCTCGCTTTCATTGCTCAGATTTCCCTGGACCTGATAGCTGTTGCCGGCTTTTGCTGCCAGGAAAATCGTCAACTTTGGATTGACCCCATCACGCTGCTTGATCGCGGCAATGGTAGAATCGCCATAGGCCTTCTTCCTGGCGGCATCCGTTTCGTTCCGTTGACGAAGCTGCCAGTACCCGGCATGCATTCGCCATGTGTCCGGGTTGTTCGGCTCGATCTGAATGAGGCGCTCCGTCACCGCTCGCATGCGCTCGGTGTCTTTCATCTGGAACAGCACGTTGGACAAGTTGAGCAGTGCCAAACGATGGTTCGGGTTCTTCTTGAGACCATTTTCGAACATCAACACGGCGTCCGCATCCCTTCCCGCCGCCGCCGCGTTTGACGCGGCCTCGAATAGCTGATCGGCCGTGAATTTCTCGGGGCTCTTCAGCATGTCGGCAAACACCGATGCCACGGCCGCCGTGTCGCCGGCCAAGCGCATGGCGCGCCCCAGCGCCTGCGTTGCCGCCGCCTCACCCGGCGAATCCTTCAGGAACGCCTCCAGCAACGCGCGGGCCGTTTTGATCTCCCGATCTTTCTCGGCGTCCTTCGACTGCTCGGCATACTGGAGATTGATCACGGCGAGGTTGAAACGGCTCTGCTGCTTCACCTTCTTGTAGGTGGTGTCGTCGCCCGACAACGCAATCACCTTTTCCATCGCGAACATCGCGCTGTCCATCTTGTTCTGCTTCTGGTACACGGCCGAAAGAACGTTCCACGGGCGCGGATCGGTATTGGCCATCTGAAAGGCCAGCTTCGCATAGTACACGGACGAGTCATTCTGATCGGCGTTCATCGCCGCCACCGACTTGTTGTAGATGTCATTCGAGAACTGATCGCGATACGGGCGCACCGTATTGCGGCATTCCGGCAGCATGCGTTCGACGGTGGTCACCGCCGAATCAAGTGCCAGAAGCAGATTCTGATCACCCTCTTTGTTGGTGGAGAAGCCGAGCGCGCCGCGCTTCATGACGTATGCCGCACCGTCGCGCTTCAGCCACTGGGCGTACGTGCGCACCAG